>JASMTM010000107.1:0-14867 GCA_041694295.1 Petrotogales bacterium | reverse complement strand
AGTTTTCCTTTGATAGGGTAATAAGGCTCAATGGTGACCCTGCATTCCTGTTATCAGATGTTGTTGCTGAAACAAAAGTTGTTGATAAGTACACATTCCAGGTTACCTTGGAATACCCATGGTCAGCATTTGTTAGTGTATTAGGTTACACCGTTGCATATCCTGTTGATCCTGAAACAACTCCTGCAGATGAATTTATGTATGATCCACCAGTTGCTTCCGGGCCATATTATGTAGATGATTGGCAGCCTGACGTACAGCTCATATTGAAGGCAAATCCTTCTTACTTCGGGTCAAAACCTAAAACAGAAACCATTGTTATCCGTTTTTATCAAAATGCTAGTACATTAAGGCTTGCCCTGGAAAGCGGAGAAATTGATCTGGCTTATAGAACGCTTGATCCACGGGATCTCATGGTTCTTAAGGAAGACCCAAGATATGTTGTATATGAAGGTAGTAGCCCCGCTATAAGAGAGCTTGTAATAAACACAAACATAGAACCCTTTGATGACCCGGTAATCAGGAAAGCGATTGCTTATTCTGTAGATCGAGCAGCGATTGTATCTGATGTATTCTCGGAAACTGTTGTTCCGCTATATACACTTGTCCCAATTGGCATGTGGAGTCATGAAAACGTAATGCCAGAAAGAGACCTGGACAAAGCGCGTGAAATGCTGACTGCATTAGGATATTCTGGAGCCAATCCTCTGGATATTGAACTCTGGTACACACCAAGTCACTACGGTACAACAGAGGCAGATGTGGCCCAGGTACTAAAATCATCTATTGAGGAAACAGGTGTGGTTGATGTTTCACTGAAATATGCAGAATGGTCAACCTATATCGATTACTTTGTCAATGGGACAATTGGTGCATTCTTGCTTGGATGGTATCCTGATTATCTTGATCCAGATGATTATCTGTGGCCATTCCTCTCAGTTAATGGAGCAAAGTCAATGGGTGCTCACTATGAAAATCCATATGTGGAAGAACTTATGCTGTTATCAAGAGGTCATGAAGATGTTACCGTTAGAACAGAACTGAATATTGATATCCAGAAAGTGCTTTCAATCGATGTTCCATATATTCCTCTATGGCAAAGTAAACAGTTTTGTGTAACACAACCATACATTTCTGGTGTTGTTCTTGAACCATCACAGATTTTCAGATATTACCTTCTGGAGATTGAGCAGTAAATTATAAATGGTTCTTTAGGGTATATAGAGTTTTTTACCCGGGCCCCTGAAGGACCCGGGTAATCTTTATAGGGGGTGTTTTTCTCGTGTCTTTAAAGTGGTACATCATAACGAGAGTATTGATGGCAATTCCTATGTTTTTCATTCTGTTATTGCTGATATTTTTTGTATTGAGAATTTTACCCGGTGATCCGGTAATGTCAATGCTTGGTGGAAAAGCACCCATGTCCGTTATTGAGCAAAAAAGACATGAACTTGGTTACGATAAACCAATTTTGGAGCAGTTTTTCATTTATGTTGGGGGTTTGTTCAGGGGTGATCTTGGAAGATCTGCGTTAACAAAGCGTCCGATTGCAGATGAGATAGGAAGAAAATTACCTGCAACAATCGAGCTTACAATATTTGGTTTTATAATAGCGCTTGCAATTGGAATTTTTTGGGGAGCTGAAGCTACAAGACATCACAATGAACCGGTGGATGTGGCTGGTAGATTTTATGCAATATTTATATATTCTGTGCCGGTTTTTTGGCTTGGGATGCTATTTCAATGGTTATTTGGAGTACAGTTAAGATGGTTGCCCATCGCCGGTAGAATTTCCCCGTTATTGAGACCGGAAGAGATAACGGGTTTATTCTTACTCGATTCACTTATTACCTGGAACATACCTGCTTTTAAGGACGCTTTGGCACACATAATACTCCCTGGACTTGCTCTGGGAATGATTATTTCAAGTATTTTCCTAAGAATGGTTCGATCAAATATGGTATTGATGCTTTCAAAAGACTTTGTTAAAGCCGCTCGAGCAAGAGGTATTAAGGAACGTAGTATAATATACCGCCATTCTTTGAAGAATGCCTTCGTACCAATAATGACCGTAATGGGTTTACAACTTGCACTTCTTATGGCTGGAGCTGTGCTCACGGAAACAACGTTTTCATGGCCAGGTATAGGGAGTTATCTTGTCGAGAAGATAAGATACAGAGATTTTCCTGCAGTTCAGGGAACAATAGCTATTTTTGCCTTGCTGGTGGTGGTTATTAACATTCTTGTAGACATAATAAATGCGCTTGTCGATCCGCGGGTAAGGTATTGAGGTGAGCTGATATGAAGAAAGAATGGAGTCCTTCATATAGATTGGGAAAAGCGTTAAGCCGGGTTTTCAAAAATAAATCCGGGCTTATGGCATTTATCGGACTTGCTATTCTGGTTACATATATTATCTTTGCTGTATTTGCTCCATACATTGCACCCTATGATCCAACTGTAAAGAGCGGACCGGCTTATTCACCTCCAACAAAAGATCACTGGTTTGGAACTACTAACCTTGGATATGATGTATTAAGCAGGATTATATATGGCGCAAGAATAGCATTATTAATAGCGTTTCTCGCTGTAGCAGTTGCGGCAGCGATAGGGATACCTCTGGGTTTGTTATCCGGATACATTGGAGGTACTTTCGATAGAATATTGAGTATGATCATGGATGCCGTTTATTCCTTTCCAGGCCTTGTCCTTGCGATTGCAATTGCTGCTGTTCTTGGTCCAGGTATAATAAACGTTGCTTTATCCATAGCTGTTATCTATGCTCCTACATATTTCAGGGTTATAAGAAATCAGGTTTCTTCTATTAAGGATGACCTTTTTGTTGAAGCAGCGAGGGCAATAGGTGCACGCGACAGAACGATATTGCTTAAATATATTTTACCCAATGTGTTACCGTCTGTTATTGTAGTTCTATCGATGAATCTTGCTGATGCAATAATGACGGAAGCTGGATTAAGCTTTCTGGGTCTTGGTATAGCACCTCCTACACCTGACTGGGGATATGATCTTTCAAACGGTCAGAGGTTCTTGCTCTTGAATTACTGGTGGATGATCATTTTCCCTGGAATGTCAATCATTACCGTTGTACTTGGATTTAGCTTGTTTAGCGAAGGAGCTAATGAATATCTGAATCCCAACGTAGGTGAGACCCGGAGGTGATTTTGTGAAATTATTGAAGCTTGAAAATGTAAGCGTCAAGTATAAAACCAGAGAGGGATGGGTTCTTGCTGCAGAGGACGTAAATATCTCAATGGAAAAGCAGGAAACACTTGGGATTGTTGGAGAATCCGGATGTGGCAAATCAACACTTGGGAACGCCATACTTGGAATATTACCAAGGGAGACTATAGTTGATGGAAAAATATTTTTCAATGGAGAGGATATTATTTCATTGCCACGTAAAAAATTCAGAATGATACGTGGCAAAGATATTTCGATGATATTTCAGGATCCTATGACATCTCTAAATCCCGTAATGAAATTGAAGCACCATTTTATTGAGACAATACTTACACATAAAGATGTATCAAAGGAAGAAGCTTTGAACATGGCAGAAAAAGCCTTAACAGATGTTGGTATTAATGCAGATAGACTGAATGATTATCCATTTCAACTAAGTGGAGGAATGAGGCAGAGGGTGATGATAGCTCTTGCTTTGGTACTCAATCCGAAATTAGTCATAGCTGATGAACCAACAACAAGTCTTGATGTTATCGTACAGGCTCAAATTTTAAATATACTTAAGGGTCTGCAAAAGGAGTACAATATGGGAATGATTTTGATAACCCATGATTTAGGCGTGGTAGCTGAAGTTGCGGATAATATCGGCGTTATGTATGGAGGTCATCTGGTTGAGTACTCAACGAAAATGAATATATACAAAGATCCAAAACACCCATATACTAAAGCGCTGCTTGAATCAATTCCCAATACTGATATCAATGATAGGGAACTTACCTTTATTGAGGGTTATCCCCCTGATCTCATGTCAGTACCTGAAGGATGTAGATTTTCAGATCGTTGTCCAAAGGTAATGGATATTTGTAAGTCAAGCACACCACCCGATATATTTATTGAAGAAAATCGGCTTGTCAAATGCTGGCTCTACAAAGAAGGGAGTGCTCAAAGTGCAAACGATAATTAAAGCGAGAGATCTAACAAAGCATTTTCCTGTAAAAGAACCTCTTCTTAAGAAGTTGTTAACAAAAGAGAGAAAGTATGTTCATGCCGTTAACGGGATAGATTTCGATATCATGGAAAATCAGACCCTTGGATTGGTTGGTGAGTCTGGCAGCGGTAAAACAACTACAGGCAGACTATGTTTAAGATTGCTTGATGCCACCAGAGGCGAAGTCAGTTATCTTGGTAAAAACATTTTTGAACTGGAAAAGGAATCTTTGAGGAAACTAAGAAAGGAAATTCAGATAATTTTTCAAGATCCTCTTGCTGCGTTAAATCCCTATATGAAAGTTGGAGAAGCAGTAAGGCATCCTCTGGATATTCACAAAATAGGAACACCAAAACAGCGATATGAAAAAGTGCTGGAAATGCTAACAAAGGTAAATCTAGAACCGGCCGAAGATTTCTACAGCAGGTACCCCCGGGAATTATCTGGGGGGCAGCGTCAGAGAATAGTAATTGCCAGGGCGCTGATAACAGAACCCAAGTTCGTAGTAGCTGATGAGGCGGTTGCAATGCTTGATGTCTCTGTTAGATCTCAATTGCTTGAACTTATGATCCAACTCAAAAAAGAAATGAATTTGACATACTTATTCATCACTCATGACCTGGCAACAACAAAATATATCTGCGACAAAATTGCGGTTATGTATCTTGGGAACATTGTCGAAACGGGATCTTTTGAAGAGATTTACACAAATCCTATGCATCCTTACACAAAGGCGTTAATTTCTGCTGTACCTGAAGCAGATCCTGAAAAACAGAAAGAAAAAATTATTCCCGGGGGTGAAGTTCCCAATCCAATAGACTTGCCCGAAGGATGCCCTTTTCATCCACGATGTTCAGAGGCAAAAGAGATCTGTAAAAGAGAGTTCCCTGACACAATAAAGGTAAGCGATACAAGAAACGTGAGTTGCCATTTATAATAATGCGTAGATTAGCCCGTCCACGTTGTCAGATCAACGGCGGGTGGGTGGACCAGATTTAGAGAAAACAAAAGTATACATGTGATAGTATATATGATCATGGGTGTAAACACCCATATTTTTTTGTTTTTTATTCTCGTGTTAATCAATAAAATGGTTAAATTTATAAAGTAAAGCAATGCGATTACAACAGAATATTCGAAACCATAGAAATAAAAAGGTACATCATTTATTTGATTAACACTGTAATATGCGTTTGCGCTTTCTTCCCAATATGGCCATGGTTCATATATGATTCTTGAAAGAATATAGAATACAGAAGTTAATAAAATGCCGGTAGTGATTTTCTTTAATGATGGTCTGTGTCGACTGAACAAAAAAAGCCCAAGAATTATTCCTGAGAGATGTACAATATCGTAATTTATCTGCAAAATATAAAGATGGTCTGATGGATTTAGCGTTGAAAGAGTTGCTATAAACGAGATGCCAACCGTACCCATTGTTCCCTGCTTTGCCCATTCAATATCAAAAAGCAATCCAAACCAGCCCATAAAGAAAACAAAATAGCATATATAGATAAGATTGTGGAGGTTGTTTGTAGAATTGTAGATATAGGTCCCATCATTTTTTGTAGTTACAGAAAAATCGAAAGGATCAAGATCGAAATGCTGATTTTCCCCTTCATAACCGGTGATACGCCATTCTTGTATCCACCCATCCCATGTAAAATAGAAGATAAATGTAAATAGCCATATTATAAAAAATATCCAGCCAATTCTTCGTTCAATCACATTTGGATTCAGCTTCATTGTCTAATCCTCCGAAATCAAAAACCGATTATGATTCCCCCTTCTCCAGCGTATGTACCCATTGTAGGTCCCATTCCATTAACGATTATTTCTTTTGGATTGAAGCGTTCAAGTATTTCATTTTTGAAAAATTCTGCATCTTCCGCGTTATCCACGTGTGTTATACCAAATATTTTCTTTTCCATAATTCCCGGGATCTCTTCCATTATTTTTAGGGTTTCATTTAGAAATCTCTTTGTACCTCTGACTTTTTTGAGTATATGGACCTCTCCCTTTACACCGTGAAGTATTACTTTCACATTCAATAATTTGGCAAGACTTCCTTTGAATCTGCTCAATCGGCCACCTTTCACGATGTTTTCAAGTGTGTGCAGAAGTATTAGTATAGTTACTTTTTTGCGAAAATTTTCTAGATATTGAAGAATGTTTTCAAGGCTTTCACCCTTTTCTGCCATTCGAGCGGATTGCAGGACCTGTATGCCATGTGATAGAGAACCTGACAAAGTATCAAAAATTGTAGCAGGGTTACCTGCCAGTTGATTACCCAGGCTGGCCGACTGAAAAGTTCCGCTCAGTTTTGACGAAATGGTAAGGCACAATATCTCATTTTCATTTTTAGCAAGTCTTTTGAAGGTTTCCGAAAAAGCAGCAGGTGTAGGTTGTGATGTTTTTGGTAGGTCGTTTGAATTCCTCATTTTTTCCCAGAATAATTCTGGCGTAATATCCTTTCCTTCAGTGTATTCTTCTCCGTCAATGTTAACTGTTAAAGGTACAACATTAATATCATGTCTCTCTATGAATTTTTTGGGTAAATCACAGGAACTGTCTGTAACAATCTTAATCATAATAGTACCCCCTAAACAGTTTTTGTTTATTCAAATCTATTTATTTAATTTAAACTTCATATTTTTTCCATAACCTCCGCCACCCGGAGTCTCTATATGTATTATGTCATTTTTTTTCAAAAATTGGTGGAACTTTCCAGGGAGTTTTCTTACTTTATCACCTGACATTATTTTATTAATGCCTGCATTTCCATTGCTGCCACCATTCAAACCATAAGGTTTAAAGATTCTTCTTTCAGAAAGCATTGTTGTTTCTACTGCGCACAGTACTTTTATTTCTCTTATGATACCATCACCACCGTTGTTTTTGCCTTTACCGCCACTATCTCTATTTATTCTGTATTTCATAACTCTTAAAGGATACTCAAACTCAATTGATTCTATTGGTGTGTTCATGGTATTTGTCATATGTGAATGAATTCCACTCTCTCCATTACCGTATTTTGATGCACCGGTACCGCCTCCAATAGTTTCATAATAAGTAAAACTTTTACCTTTACTTTTGTCAAAGCCACCAATGGAAAGGTTGTTCATGGTTCCCTGGCTTGCAGCAGGAATAACATCCGGGACTGCTTTTGAAAGCGCACCCAGCAAAACATCTACAATACGTTGTGATGTCTCAACATTCCCTCCAGCAACGGCACATGGGTATTTTGCGTTTACAACAGTTCCTTCAGGAATAATCGTTTCTATTGGTCGAAGGCAACCTGCATTTGTGGGAATATCTTCTTTTACCAGTGATCTGAAAACATATAGAATAGCGGAAATAGTTATTGCTTTCACAGCATTTACGCTACCGGTAACCTGCTTATGTGTTTCCGTGAAATCAACGACTACTTTGTCGTTTTTGATAGTTATCATGGCATTTATATTGATCTTTTTTGTATCAAATCCGTCATCGTCCAGATAATCCACAAAATCGTATTCCCCATCAGGTATCGCTTGTATAGTTTTTCGCATCATGTTTTCTGAATATTCAATGAGCTTTTTAGACAGTAAAGACATTTTATTTTTTCCATGTGTATGAGACAGTTCTGCAAGTCTTTTTATCCCTGTAATATTTGCCATAATCTGTGCTTCGAAATCACCCTGACGTTCAATGGGGGTTCGAACATTGGAAATTACAAGCTTAAGAATGTCCTTCTGCAATTCACCATTTTTTACCAGTTTTATGGGAGGAATAATCATACCTTCCTGGAATATTGTACTGGACAAAGGCATCGAGCCTGCAGAAATTCCGCCGATGTCTGCGTGATGTGCCCTGTTTGCGACGTAAAATAAAATTTCATCATCAATGAAAACAGGTGCAACAACGGTTATATCTGGAAGATGTGTTCCACCCAGGTAGGGGTCATTAAGAAATACCATATCACCTTTATTGATTGAAACTTGAGAAATAGCAGATTTGACAGAAAGAGGCATGGAACCAAGATGAACAGGTATGTGAGCAGCCTGAGCAATCATATCACCATTTTTGTCAAAGATAGCACAGGAGTGATCCTTTCTTTCTTTTATATTTGGTGAAAAAGCGGTTTTGAAAAGAGCCACTCCCATCTCTTCAGCTATGCTTGAAAATTTGTTTTTGAATATTTCAAGAGCAATGGGGCTTATTTTTTCAGTCATTTCTCATCATTCCTGAAGGTGATTACAAGATTTCTATATTGATCAACCTCCAGCTGTGCATATGGAGGTATAACCGTTGTGGACGAATATTCGAGGACAATTGCGGGACCAGAAATCCTGTTGCCATATTTTAGATACTTCCTTAAAAAGAGCTTCGTATCGTGTTCTTTACCATCGAATATTGTTCTGCTTTTTCCAATGTATGCTTTTTCAGGTATCTCAGTGACTCTGGTTTTACAGGGCGTTATCTGTGGTTTTTTAGTGATTATCTTTGCTCTGATTCTGATATTGACGATCTCAATATCTCTTTCCTTGTTGCTGTAACCATACATTTTTTCATGTTCTTTGTGAAAACTACATTTAAAGTTTTCAGTAAAGGGAACAACGAGTTCGTAGGATTGCCCTCTGTATCTCATATCAAGAAAACGTTCAATGTAATATTTTGAGTCAGGGGTTATTATTGAATGAAAGCGATCTTTAGCTTTTTTCTCAATAGGAGTAAAAAGTTTTTTTATGCCTTCATATGAAATATCGTCCTGCAACATTACAGTCAACGAATAATCGTGAATTGTATCTGCAACGAGCATACCGAAAGCAGATAAAACACCCGGATTGTCAGGAACAATAATTTTTGAAATATTCAGTTGCTTTGCCAGAAAAGCAGAATGCATAGCTCCAGCTCCACCAAAGGTAACAAGTGTAAATTCCGCAGGGTCATATCCCCGTTCAACGGAGATCTTTCTTATTGCCCTTTCCATTGATGCGTTTGCCACATCACAAATTCCTTCAGCTATTTCAACTGGTTTTAATCTAGCTTTTTTTGCGAGCTCTTCAATTGGTTTATTAACCCGTTCTCGATGAAGTTTAAATTTCCCCTCCAGTAGATTATCTGCGGGTAATCTACCAAGAAATAGATTTGCGTCCGTTACTGTTAAATTATTGCCCTTTCCGTAACATAATGGACCGGGATCAGCACCTGCACTCTCAGGCCCAACCTTAAGCGCTCCTCCTTTATCAATTTTTGCTATTGATCCGCCTCCAGCGCCAACGGTGTGAATATCAATTACCGGTGTTTTAACTATAAAGGAAGATATCTTTGTATCGACCCTGAAAGGTATTTCTCCGTTAATCAGTGAAACATCAGTTGATGTGCCACCCATATCAAATGTAATGATTTTTTCGTATCCTGAAACTTTTGCCAGTTCAAATGCACCGGTAACACCACCTGCAGGACCTGAAAGTATTGTTTTTACCGGGAAATCAGCAGCAGAATCCGAATCTACCTGGCCACCGTTGGACTGCATAATTGAAAGCTTTTTAGTTAAGTGAAAATTCTTTATTCTAGATACATATTTTTTCATGACAGGAGAAATATAAGCGTTCACAAAGGTAGTAGAGGTGCGTTCATATTCTCTGAACTCAGGTAATACATCGCAAGATAATGTGTAGTTATACCCTTTTTCTTCAAGTAATTTTCCAACATACCTTTCATGTGACTGATTGAGAAAGGAAAACAGTAATATAACTGCAACTGATTCGATTCCAAGCTTATCTATTTCAGCTATCGTGTTTAAAATTTCTTTCTCGTTGATAGGTTCAATTTCATTACCCTTTGAATCAATTCGTCCGCTTATGCCGAACCTTAGTTCTGATGGGATAGGAATTTGGGGTCGTCTGTAATGGAGATCATAGAGCCTATCCCTAGTCTGTCTTCCAATTTCAATAATGTCTTCAAATCCCTTGTTAACTATTAAGGTTGTTTTCGCTCCTTTCCCCTCGAGTAGAGCGTTGACAGCTACCGTTGAACCATGAAAAATATTACTCGATTCGTCTGCTATTGAGTTAATACCTGAAAGTACAGCCTTTGAAGGATCACCAGGAGTAGAAGGAACTTTTAGTACCTTCATTTTTCCTGATTCTATATAAACAAAATCGGTGAATGTGCCACCGGTATCTACGCTTATTAGCAAATCTGTCACTCCTGAGAGCTAGTTTTAACTAATTTTATCATAGTAGTCATTATCGGTAGAATTAAAATGACGGTAACAATCTATTACGTTATAATAATACTGGAGGTGTAATTATGACGTCAGAACACAGAATAGAAATGCTGGAATCGGAAATTAAAAAGGTACTCGCTCAGGCGTTAAGAGAATATAAAGATGATGATCTAAAACCCGTTGAGATTTCTTTTGTGAGAGTGAAACTTTCCGGAGACAAGAGCTACGCGGACGTTTTTGTAAGCACTCTCGGGAGTGATGAACACAAGGAAAAGGTTGTTGAGCGATTAAAGGAAAACAAAGGTTATTTCAGAACAGCTATAGCAAAGAATATTAGATTGTTTAAGGCACCTGAAATTAGATTCAAAAAGGATATAGGACTGGATGCAAGCATGAGAGTCTCAAAAATACTTAAGCAGATAGAAGAGGAGAGAAAAGAACGAGAAGATAATGAAAAATCATAAAGGCTTCTTATTTTTAGATAAGCACACAGGCATTACCTCACATGATATTGTAGATGCTGTTAGAAAGAAGTTTGGAATTAGAAAGGTAGGACATTCGGGAACGCTTGATCCCTTTGCAAGTGGATTGCTTATTATTGGGATAGGAAGGTCAACCAGACTGCTTGAATATTTTAAAAATCTTGATAAAGAGTACGATGTAAGAATAAAGCTCGGAGTAATTACAGACACCTTTGATAATACGGGAGAAATTGTTGAAGAAAGAGATACATCGTCTTTATCAGAAAACGATCTTGAAAAGGTAATACAAAGCTTTACGGGAGAATACATGCAGGTGCCTCCAGCTTATTCAGCCCGGAGATATAAAGGTGAAAGATTATATAATCTTGCACGACAGGGTAAAATAATTAATCTCCCTCCAAAAAAAGTACATATCAAACATATAAGGGATATCATGTTTGATTCCCGTGAGAAAACAGCAAGCTTTACCGTTACTGTTTCTTCCGGAACGTACGTAAGATCCCTTGTTATGGATATTGGTTATAAATTGGGTTGCGGCGCACATGTAACTTATTTAAGACGAACCAGGATAGGAATATTCGATGTGGATAATTCAAAGCGCATCGAAGATGTATCAGATAATGATATTGTGCGGCCTGCTGAAGCCATGAAATTTATTCCGGCTCTGTATCTGACGGAAGAATCCTCAGAAAAGGTTTTAAATGGTTCACAAATCTGGCTGGACGGTGTCGCGGGTGTAGAAGGCAGTTTCAAGAAAGACGGAATTATTAGACTGATATCACCATCTGACGAACTCGTTGCTGTAGCGAGAGCGGATGTGAGTTCAAAATTTCTTCGTACCCTTATAAGAAACAATGATAAAAGAAGGATAGCCAAATTAAAAAAAGTAATTGGTGAGCGTTGATGTATGTAACCTGTATAGGTAATTTTGACGGTGTCCATATTGGACACCGTAAAATTATGGATGAAACGGTAAAGCTTGCCGGTAAGAGTAGATTTCCAAGCAGAGCGTTAACAATAAACTATCCCTGGGGTTATTTCTTTGAGAATTTTCCGGGACTTATTTATCCCATTTCTGAACGGATAGAACTTATCAAATCAACAGGTATCAAGGAAGTACAAATACTTAACCTTAAGGAGATAAAGGATCTCTCACCGGATGATTTTTTTGTGTTGTTACTTGAAAACGGTGTGAAGGGAATTGTGGTCGGTGATGATTTCACCTTTGGTCGCAAGGCAGCTGGAGATATTAATACCCTTGAAGGACTTTCTAAAAAGCATTCTGTTGAATTGAAAATTATCGAAGGAGTTAAATACAGAGAGAAACGGGTAAGCAGCAGCTGGATAAGAGAAACCATATCAAGAGGCGAAATAGAACTTTCAAACAAATTACTGGGAGAAAACTACAAAATTCATGGAAAGGTTTATAAAGATGAAAAACTGGGTAACATCCTGGGATTTCCAACAGCAAATATAGAAAGAGGAGAAGCTAATCTGGTACACCCGAAACCCGGTGTTTATGTCGTAAGTTCCTACATAGATAAAGTACAGTATTTTGGTTTGATGAACGCCGGTTTTAGACCGACGATAAACTACTCTGAAAGAATGAAGTACGAGGTTTATTTTCTCGATTTTTCAGGTTCTCTTTATGATAAAGATTTATCAATAAAGTTCCACAAATTTTTGAGACCGGAGTTGAAATTCGATTCGTTAGATAATCTAGTTAAGGAAATTCAGCGAGACGAAAAAATCGCACGACACTGGATCAAAAGTAATAGAGATATGATCAAAGATGTGCGGAAAAAAAGTCAGCTATTTCCTTAAAAAAAGGTTCCTGATTCTTTTTGTCTTCAAAGAGTTCGTGTTTTCCGTCTTCAAAGGATACGATTTTTTTATCTTCTATGGTTAGCTTATCGTAGAATGCATCAATGGAATTGGTTGAAACAACCTTATCTTCACGTCCATATAAAAGTAGCAGCGGTGTTTTAATACTACCAATCTGTTCCCAGGTTTTTATAATGTTTTTGTTCATTTCTGAGAACAGTCTTAATGAAATTCGATCGTGAACTCTGGGGTCTTCTTTATATCTCTCAACTGCTTCTAAATTGCTGGAAAGATCTTCCGGATCAATCCTGTTGCCCATTGTTACGAACGGAATAATGTAAGTAAGTGGTTTAACAAGGTAAAACAAAAAACCCAGCTGTTCTCTGAAATTTTGAAGCGCGGGAGCGCTGACAGCTGAGGCGTTGTAAGCTTCATTATTTCTTTCCAGATATCGTAAAGCAATTAAGCCACCCAGACTGTGACCAAAAAGGAACAAAGGCAATGTGGGATTTTCCATTTTCGCTGTATGGTTCATTTTTTCACAGGCTTGAAAAAATTCTTCGAATTTCTTCACATGTCCTTTTTTCCCTTCATCATCTCCATGTCCGGGAAGGTCCATTGAGTAAACCTGGAAACCATTATTGTTAAGGTAATTGGCGAAGTTATCATATCGTCCGGAATGTTCGCCAAGGCCATGAACTACAATCACACAACCTTTTTTCTCTTTCTGTGAAGTCCATTTTCTAATGTACTTGGTCATGAATTCCCTCCGTATGAAAAATGAATGTAACAAATTTACAGTTACATTTATTGTAATATATTTTTTCTATTTTTCAAAAGACCCGGTGGATTATGAAATAAGAATTTTATGTAATGGCTTTCATAAATGCTTCAGCAGCGGTCGCATTTGATTGTGGGTTATATCCACCTTCTTGAATCAAAATCATCGGAAGATTTAAATTGTTAAAGAACTTGCCAATTTCGTAAAGATCATCATCTGTAAGACTGAAAATATTGTAAGGATCATCTTTATGAATATCCAGTCCCAGCGAAACAAATAAAGCTGAGGGAGAATAATCATCTATTTCTTCATATGCCTTTTCGAGTGTTTTCATATAGGTATCACCTTTAGTTTTACCTGGTAAAGGAAAATTGAAATTATAACCTTTACCTTCATCTTCGCCTATTTCCCATTCAAAACCGCTTATCCAGGGATAAAATACTTCAGGTGTGCCATGAATGGAAACAAACAATACAGTTGGATCACGATAGAAAATATCCTGTGTCCCATTGCCATGGTGAACATCGATATCTATAATTGCCACATTCGATCTTGTGTGTTTTTGATAAAACTTCGCAGCAATTGCAGCGTTGTTAAAATAGCAGTAACCACCACCAAAGGATTGGGAAGCGTGATGTCCCGGTGGCCTACATAAAGCATAGGTTACCTTCTCTCTTCCCTTCAGTACTTCTTCCGTTGCTGTAAGCGCTGTAGAAACAGATGTCAGTCCTATTTCATATGCGGTATGTGTTATAGGTGTTCCCGTGTCGAAAACCCTGTCATAACCGAAAACCTCTGGAAAATACTCGTGACCCGGTGCTGTCTTTTCAGATTTTTCTTTCAACCATTTGACATATTCAACATCGTGGGCAAGATAAACATGGGAGGAGCTAAATTTCTTTGGTTTGCTAAACTCTACACCAAGCGAGTTCTCAAGTCGTTCTTTAATATAATCAATTCGCTGGGGTTTGTCCGGATTTTCAATCCAGTAGCCGTTGTCTATTTCCTTTTTCGGAGTGTGAAGTCTGTGCCGTTCATCGTAGAAAAACTTCATTGATAAGCCCTCCAGTATGAGGAGATTATTTTAGACACATTATATCACCAATAAATGATTTTGACATAAAAAAACCTCCCTTTCGGGAGGTTTGTTATTAATCTAAATGATTAATAGACTTGAAAATACAAGTTGTAGAAAACACCTTGATCATTTGGAATTTCATCTCCTAATGTGCCATCTGCATCTCCATATGTTATCGACGCAGATTGTGAGGCAGTTGGCAAAGCTTCTTGCACTGAAGCAAAATTAACATCTTCAGAGGCTGCTACTGTAACAGTACAAGCGCCTGTAGTATCTTCTGCGTACCCTGCAGAGTAAAA
>JASMTM010000106.1:0-2770 GCA_041694295.1 Petrotogales bacterium | reverse complement strand
ACGAGGTTGAGCTTAAAAAAAGTAATTTCTTTAAAATAATTGAGGAAAGAAGAAGTAGAAGAAAATTCACAGATGAAAATATTTCATTGAATGAGCTTTCATATCTTCTGTGGATAACTCAAGGTGTACAAAGGGTTATAAAAAATTATGTGACGTTCAGAACAGTTCCTTCAGCCGGTGCACGACATCCTTTTGAGACATACATTCATCCAAGAAAAGTTAGTGGTTTGGGTAGTGGCATATATAGATATCTCCCCGTAGAACATAAACTGGTTGAAGAACAAAAAGGTGATTTTACAGATAAAATAATTGATGGTGCAAATGGGCAGCGATTCGTTGGTGAGTGTGCAGTAACTTTCATATGGACTGTTTTGCCGTATAGAACTGAATGGAGATACGATGTACTTTCGCATAAAATGATAGCTATGGATGCAGGACATTTAATGCAGAATTTGTATCTTGGTTGTGAAAGTTTGGGACTTGGAACATGTGCTATAGGAGCTTACAGTGGTAAAAGAATGGATAACGCCGTGAATGTAGATGGGAAGGATGAATTCGTCATATATATGGCACCTGTGGGTCATTTAAAAAGAAAGGTTTGATATAATGTTTTCATAAAAATATAAGGAGTTGAAGAAATGGAATTCTTTGAACTTGGCACGGTAGGAATGATGGGGTATCTGGGATATGGTGTTGTGATACTCATAGGGATCGTATTGTTGGTTTCACTATTCCTTACTTCAGGTAAAAAGCGAATTTATGTTTCTGTTTTTCTGGCAGGAATGCTAGTTTTTATGTATGTTCTTCTCATTTATGGCCCTTCCAAATCGGGAGTAGTCGTGAATAGTGACAACCTTGTGGTGAGAATTTCTGCCTTTAGAGAATTTACTGTTAACAGAGAAGATATTGATGATATGTTTGTTGTTGATTTAAATGAAAACGATCAATACAGGCCAAGTTTGAAAACATTTGGTACGGCTGTCGGTGACTATAGGACTGGGAATTTCAGATTGAAAAACGGAGAAAATGCAAGATTTGTTGCCAATGGAAACAATGTTCTTGTTATTGAACTTGATGATTCCTATGTCATCCTTGCTCCAAAGGATTTTGAAAACTTTATGAAAGCAATGAATAATAATTTTGGATCTTTCTTTAACAATTAAATAGCACTTTTCTTGTTTTTTGAACCCTCAGGATAATTACAGGTGTATTTATATTATCAGTGGTGGTATTCATTTAATTGTTTCGAACATCACCATTATATCTTCGAAAGCATTTCCCCTTTTCTTACAAAAATTTGCTTGAATTTCTAATCATTAATTTATGATTCCAAAGATCCTCAAATAACTGTCTAATTTTTATTGCAAAAAGGAGTTAATTAGCTTTTATTAGATCAAATTCCTGCTCATCATATCAGATGGTATTTCGATTTTTGGAGGTGAATGTTATATCATTCACATAGAAGATTATTTGTTTCTGACATAAATTAATTAGAGGTGTTTCTGTGAACTACCAGAAATTGAGTGTAGAAACTGTTGGTATATCTAACAAAAAACTGGTTCTGAATTTGATCAGAAAAGGCGAAATCACTAGAAGAGACATTTCGAAAATTTCTGGGTTGAATCCTAGCACTGTAACAAAGATTGTTAAATTTCTTATTGATTCAAATTTATGTTTTGAAATAGGTAGAAAAAAATCGAAAAATTCCGTTGGCAGAAAAGCGATAAATCTTTCGGTTAATCCAAAAGCTTATCAGTCTCTAATTGTAAGAATAGGGGTCCAGAAAACTGAAATTGGAAGAGGATACTTTGATGGAAGTGTTGAAATGATTGAAACAATAAGAAGCACAACAAATATTGCAAACTTTGTGTCAAGTATAAAGAAAATTTCAGATAAAATCACTGAATCAATACCGGAAAGAAGTTTTCTTGGTGTGAGTGTGTCTGTACCAGGTATGGTTGACACAGAACGTGCTTTTATAATTGATGTACCCCATTTAGGATGGAAAAACCTGTATGTTAGGGATTATGTTGGTACAGATAAAGGTTTGTTTCTAGATAATGAGGCCAATCTTTCTTTAATTGCGGAATCATGGAAAAATCCATCAATTGATGGTTTGAAAAATGTAGTATTTTTATATCTTTCAGAAGGTATTGGCTGTGGAATTATGATTGATGGAAAGATCTACAGAGGTAATACATATTCAGCAGCTGAATTTGGCCATATGTCTATTCAGCAGGACGGTCCGCAGTGTTATTGTGGAAATTCAGGATGCTGGGAGGCACTAGCATCTACGGAAGCTTTTGTGAAGAAATATAGAAGTGCTGGCGGACATACTGAAGGTTCAAATTACAATGAGCAGTTTGAACAGATTATCAATCAAACTGAAAATAATGAGTTAGCTAAAGAAAATTTGAAAAGAGAAGAAGAATTACTTGCGATTGGAATAGTGAACATTGTTAACTCACTTAACCCAGAAGCAGTAGTACTTGGTGGAATGGCCGGGACGCTAACAGAACAAAGCATAGAAAGAATTCAAAAGTTAGTTAATGACAGGGTTTTATATGCGCTAAAAGACAAAATCAAGATTGTAAAAAGTCATCTAGATAAGGATGGAAAAATTGTCTCTCCCGGGGTGGGTGCTACATTAATGATAATAGATAGAAATATTCAAAAGATAATTTCTTTGAATTCTTAATAAATTGAGGAGGGAAAGATATGATAGAAGGTAAGCTTTCAGGCTCAAAGGCAAAACTTACCTATGGACAGG
>JASMTM010000105.1:0-5617 GCA_041694295.1 Petrotogales bacterium | reverse complement strand
CCTCCACCTTAATACTCAATCTTTTCGATAAGTATTTCAGAGTAATGCTGCCTGTGACCATATTCCCTGTCGTAATTTTTCCTTGGTCGAAATTTGATCACTCTGATCTTCTTGCCTCTACCATTTCTTACGATTTTTCCTACAACCTTTGCACCTTCAAGGTAAGGCTTGCCCACTTTGAGACCATCGTCGCTTTTTAACATGACAACGCGGTCAAATTCAATGGAATCTCCTTCATTGTAGCCTTTTTGTTTCTCTGTGAAGAAGCTTGTCCCTTCTTTGACCTTGTACTGTTTTCCGGACGTTTCGATTATCGCGTACACAAACACTCCTCCTTTTGCACTATAAAAGAGCTGAGCAAGGTACCTCTCGGCTTTATTACCTTTCTCATGCCCGATTTTCTTTGAATACCTGCAAATTTTAACATACTTTGCCTGATTTGTCTTTGATTAACACACAAATTCAATAACATTTGATGTACCAGGTTTTATTCTAATGCATTTCCTGAAATAGCGCAAGTTGCCAGCCAATCTTTTGCATGATATAATTTTTCACTGCATAGGAGGCGTATCCTAACTGGCAAGGAGCCGGTCTCGAAAATCGGTGGGGTTTTTACCCCTTGTGGGTTCGAGTCCCACCGCCTCCGCCAATGGGCGGGAAACCGTCCTTTTTTTAAAAAGAGGTGCTGTTATGTTAAAAAATGTACACGAATACCTTAGCAAAAAAGACGGAGGCAATTGCAATTACGCTATTCCAAAAAAATGGCTTCATAAATCGTATGAAGGTGAACGAAAGGTTTCAGATAGCTTCGTTCGTGTGAACCCCAATAAATATATCAGCTGGTTAATAAATGAAATATTGGTTAAAGCAGAAGAAAAGACCAACTATTTACTTTCTTTATCCAGAATCAAAGGCGAAACATCAACCAAATGGATAGCAAACTCAAACATATACGGCGCCTTTGTGAGAAGCACAGTGGCATATGGCCACGAAAACCCCGACCTTTTGAACACAGAAAATTCTCATTTTACGGAAAACGGGACTTTCCTCAAAATGATAATGATACTGCACTATCTAAAAGATATGAACATAGATACACTTTATCTCCTTCCTGTTACCAAATTTAGCGATGCATTTAAAAAGGGAGAAACAGGATCCCCTTATGCAGTTAAGAATTTCTTCTCAATAGAACCCAGATATCACGATAAGCTGCTGAAAGATTTCAGCGTTGAAGATGAATTTAAGGCCTTTATTGAAGCAGCTCATATAATGAACATCAGAGTAGTTCTTGATTTCATTCCCAGAACTTCTTCCAGAGATTCTGAGTTAATACTCGATCATCCTGAATGGTTTTACTGGATAGATATTAATGAACTGGGCAAATTCGAAGCACCTAAAATTGAAGGACTTGGATTTGCTCAGCCATCAAAGCAAAACCTTGAAAAAATCTATTCGCAGGAAAATGTGAAAAATCACTTAAATAAATTCAGATTTTCCCCAAATATAGAAAATCCAGAACGATGGCACAATTTTGTGGCAGCTAATAGAAATAATCCTGATTTTTTGACTGAATTAGCTAAAGAATTCGGAGTTATAACCCCACCCGGATTTTCTGACTGGATAAACGACAATCAACCAATCTGGAAAGATATTACCTTCCTGAGATTATATGAGGACCATCCTGTAGAATCTCGAAAATATTTGAAGAATCCTGAAAAACAACCACCATATATCCTTTATGATGTAATCAAATCATCGGATTTTCCAGGAAGCAAACCGAATATCAAGCTATGGGATGCCATAGAATCAATTATGCCTTTCTACAGCGAAAATTTCGGTGTAGATGGTTCACGACTTGACATGGGTCATGCATTACCAGATGAGCTTGAAGAAATGGTAATAAAATCGACAAGAAAAATTGATCCAGCCTTTGCCATGATCGCAGAAGAACTGTCGCTTTCAAATGATGAAGAATCAAAAAAAGCAGGTTATGACTGTTTCCTGGGTAACTCATGGTGGATGGAACCAAGAATTGAAGAGGGCAAATTACACGAGTTGTGTTTTAATGTTTTACCACGACTGAAATTACCCATACTTGGAAGTGCTGAAACACCTGATACTCCAAGAGCTGTAGCAAGAAAATGGGGCAAAAGCTTTTCCCGGTTTGCAACATCACTTAATTTCTTTCTACCTAATGTCATTCCATTCATTAATTCGGGTCAGGAATTCTATGAAATACAGCCAATGAATCTGGGCCTGGACAACGACGAGTCGGGACGTTACCTATTACCGAAAGATGATCCTTTTTATGGAAAACTGGCTTTCTTTGATAATTATGCGCTACACTGGAAAAATGAGGACATGAATCAACTCATTGAACTCCTCTCAAATATTAGAAATGAAAAAAATGACCTCATTAAAGCATCAAACTTCAAAAAATTCGAACAAATCGATAATAGCATCATAGCCTACATGTACTGGAACGGCGTAAAGGGTTTAATAATTCTTGGAAATACAGATTTTCAGAAGCAACGACATGCGAATCTTGATCTCGGTTATTATACCTGGAAGGGTGAACATGATATTTTGTGGTTATGCCGTGATTACTCAGGTTCACAATCACCATGGCATACTTTAGGTCCTCTTGAAATTGACTTGAATCCTGGAGAATTCTCATTAGCTGAGCTGTTTTAAATCGAAGCAGCTCTTAATTATTCTTTAGGTTTAACAAGGAACTTTATTGCTGTTCTTACCTCTCCTTCAATTTCTACATCAGCAAAAGAAGGAATACAAACTAAATCTATTCCCCCTGGAGCAACATAACCTCTTGCAATAGCAATTGCCTTAATTGCCTGATTTACTGCTCCGGCACCAATTGCCTGTACTTCAGTGATACCTTTTTCCCTAATTACCCCCGCTAGAGCTCCTGCAACGGCGTTAGGTTTCGAATTAGATGCGACCTTTAATACTTCCACAATTGCTACCTCCTTTGGACGTCTGCATATTACCTAAAGAAAAGAATATGAAATAAAATATTAAATGTTACTCTTGCAATAACAATTATATCAAAAAAGCTTGCATTAACAATGATAATAATGGTGCGCCCGGCAGGATTCGAACCCGCAACCATCGGATCCGAAGTCCGATGCTCTATCCAGTTGAGCCACGGGCGCATAACACAAAGAAATGGGGTGGCTGGCGGGATTTGAACCCGCGACCACCTGATCCACAGTCAGGCGCTCTGCCAACTGAGCTACAGCCACCATGGTTTTTTGGTGCGCCCGGCAGGATTCGAACCTGCAACCACCGGATTAGAAGTCCGATGCTCTATCCATTGAGCCACGGGCGCTGGAGCGGCTGACGAGACTCGAACCCGCAACCACTGGCTTGGAAGGCCAGTGCTCTACCAATTGAGCTACAGCCGCACATTTATAATGGTCGGGGAGACTGGACTTGAACCAGCGACCTCCTGTGCCCAAGACAGGCGCGCTGCCATCTGCGCTACTCCCCGGAGCCAATTAAATATATCAGATTTTACCTCTTCCGTCAATATATTGCTTTTAAATAAGTTTACAGTTCCATGATCCATGGTCTCATAACTTTCATATTTTCAACATTAACAACCATCTTTGGAAAATTACTTCCTAGCGTAATTAATTCAGCTGTTGATGATTTTTTAAGTAAAACTGTATCCTCATTTCTCGCAGGTTTGAGCGGTGTATAAAAAGAAAATGCCATGTTCTCCTTTATTTCAAAATCCAGCTCAGTTAAAGGAGAGATGTTTCCTATTCCAAACCTTGCGGAGAAGTTCACATCAAAATTGTTCCATTCTTCCTCATAACCAATACTGGCATAGTTACTTTTAGCTCTTTTTAAGATTTCAGACAACCTTCTAATTTGCAAAAAATCATAGGCACTTCTCGCGAACAAAGCTGCAGATTTATCGTATAGATCAGCCAGATCACCGGGCACTTTTCCAAAAAAGAACGAGCGACTCAACGAAACACATAGCCCATGGCGGTGAGTTCTAAGCGAAATAACCAGATGTCTTTTTACCTTTTTACCGGTTGAGTTTGCACTGCTGAACTTCTCTAACCTTTCATCAGAAAGAACCACAAGATACAAAACCTCTAGCCCAATTTCCTGGAATAACGCTTTGAGTATCTTTTCTATTTCTATTTCCGTCATTCCAGATCGCAGTTCATTGGAAAATTCAAATAACATATTTTCACTTAACGTTCCAGTTGCTCTAAGTCGTGAAATCTCTTTTTCAGAAAACTGTAGTTGAAGAAACTTGAAATCACTGTCTACATATTCAACTGTCGGTAGCTTTGCAAGTGAAATACAGTCAGTTACGACTCTTTTGTCGTTGCCAAGCGAGTTGATTATGCTGATAGGTCCTTTAAACCAGTTGTAGGTTTTGTAATCTATATTGTAGTTTTCAAGCGTTTCGCTAATTCTATCTTTTTCTCTTTCTGGTAAGATAACCACTGTACGATGATCATCAATATAAACAAGAAAATCAGTGTAGAGGTAACTCCCATTTTTTCTGGGATCAACGGATCTTTCAAAAAGCCAGAAAAGGCTTTCGATATTACCCATGAGGATAGCATCATATCCTTTTTGATCTAAATATTCCCTTACTATCTGTGTCCTCATTTTCATCACCGCTGAGAATCAATTGAACTAATTATAACATTCAGTTAGTCTTACTGATTGTATTATAAAGTTGATTTAGAATATTATGATGATATCATTGTATAAACTATCTTTTTAGGGAGGTACACTAATGAAAAAACTATTGGTAGTAACATTCGTCGTTTTGTTAACAATTTCTGCAGCTTTTTCAGCAGACTTCGCGGCAAAGATCACAAAAGATTCAAGTCCATTACCAGAAGAATACTGGATCACACAATCCGAACTTTCAGAATCAGTTGAGCAAACAGTTAGCAGTTTACAGCAGCAGGGAGTAACCTTCGATAAATATTTTGGTTCAAATCAATTACCTAGCCTTATTGGCTTAAAATATTCGATACTGCAATCTTTGTTTGATAGAAATCTTATCAGATACTATGCAAATACACATGATTTAACTCCTGATGCCACTTCCATAGAAACAGAAAAAGAAGCAATGATTTCACAATACACTGCTGATGAACAGGCGCTGTCACAGATAGAACAGGCATATGGTTCAGTTGATGCTTTCTCGAATTTGATTTACGATTATCTTTTCAGTCAAAAACAGAAAACAATGGTGCAGGACGAAGTTGTTTCTCAGGATAAGGAATCCATGATAGAGTATTTTGAACAGGAAAAACAAAGCATAAAGGACCAGTATGAAACCGTTACAGCAAGTCATATTTTACTTTCAACTGAAGCATCGGCGATTGAAATAAAAGAGAAAATTCAATCAGGAGAGTTGGATTTCTCAAACGCTGCATCAGATTTTTCTGAAGATGAAGCTTCTGCAAAATCAAGTGGAGGTCTTGGTACGTTTGGCCATGGTGAAATGGTAGAAGCCTTTGAAAATGCTGCTTTTGCTGCTACCCCCGGTGTTATAACCGGACCTGTTGAATCAGACTTTGGTTATCATTTAATACTTGTTCAAAATAAGAAT
>JASMTM010000104.1:0-5552 GCA_041694295.1 Petrotogales bacterium | reverse complement strand
TTGAAAAGTATTATAAATCCACTCGATCTCAACGCGCTGGAAACTGCATTGCGAATAAAAGAAACTAATGGTGATACTGCTGTATATGCAATCACAATGGGTCCTCCAGCTTCTGAAGAAGCATTGAGAGAAGCAAGAGCAATGGGAGTTGATGATACCTATCTTTTATGCGATTCAAAATTCGCCGGTGCAGATACTTATGCAACTTCCAGGACACTTGCAAAAGCGTTGAAATCAGTGGGGATTTTTGATCTTGTTTTGACTGGTGAAAAGGCAATAGACGGAGAAACAGGGCAGGTAGGTCCTGAGGTTGGTGTCTTCATGAATGTTCCAGTTGCGTCTTATGTAACACGAATTGTAGATGTGAAAAACGGATATATTGATATAGAAAGAGAATCCGAAATTGGAAGAGAAACCTGGAGAATTAGATTTCCCTGTTTGCTAACCATTACCAAAGAAGTCAATGAACCAAGACTTCCTACTCTTTCAGGTAAAAAGAAAGCTAGAAGAGCCAAAATAAATCAATATAACTGTGAAAAGTTAAAAAGCAATCCAAATGAAGTAGGTTTGAAAGGTTCGCCCACCCGTGTGGTGAGAATTGGAACACCAAAGGTTTCAAGAGAAGCAAGGATCTTTGATGGTCCAGAACTGAAAACAGGAATAAAAGAGGTAGTTAAAGTGCTAACAAACTACTTGGAGGTTCAGCATTGAAATCAAATATCATGGTTCTTGCAGAATTGAGAGAAAATGAGGTTCATTCCAGTACGCTGGAACTGCTTGGCAAATCTAGAGAATTGTCCAGAAAGCTTGAGAATTCAAGTGTTACCGTGGTTGCTTTAACCACGGAAGAACTTAAAGAAACCGCTATAAATTTATTACATAAATCAGGCGCAGATAAAGTTCTGATAGCAACTAATGAAAATTTTAAGCGATTCAATTTTACTTATTATTTGCGGGTTCTTGAAAAGATTTCAAACAATGAAAAGCCCAGAATAATTCTTGCTTCAGCTACTACAACGGGTAGAACAATAATGCCAGCGCTCGCTGCTGCTCTACATACAGGACTTACAGCTGATTGTACTGGTTTGGATATCGACGACGAAAGTGGTACATTGTTGCAAACCAGGCCAGCAATTGGAGGGAATGTTATTGCGACAATTAAAACCCCAAATCATTTCCCTCAGATGGCCACGGTTAGACCAAAAACCTTTTCTCCTCTAACATACAACTATGAAGGTTTTGAAAAACTGGAAGTGATTAGTTTTACCAATGATTCTATCGAAGATAATATGGAGCTTTTAAGTTTCAATTCAACAGATAGTTCAAGAAAAAATGTGCAGGATGCTCAGGTTGTCGTTTCAGCTGGTAAAGGTATTTCAAACATAAATAACCTTGAATTAATAAGTGAACTGGCTTCATTGTTGAATGGGGCTGTAGGAGCTTCAAGACCTCTTGTTGATCAAAAATGGTTAGATTATGAATCGCAGGTTGGATTGAGTGGCCATACAGTAAAACCTGATGTTTACATTGCAGCTGGAATATCCGGTGCAGTTCAACATATTGCAGGAATGCAGACATCTGATTTTGTTATTTCTATAAACAAAGATAAGAACGCAGCAATTTTCGAATACTCGGATATTGGGCTTGTGGGAGATGCAACCCAAATACTTGAAGAGATAATTGAAGAACTAAAGAATTCAAAGGGAGAACGTAAAAATGCCTGAAGTGAATACAGGTACAATACCAATTAAGGAACTGAAAGAAATATTTGGCAATCGCATAAAAACAGATCAAGATTTCCTTGAAAAGTACTCTCATGATGAAACTGCAGGTTTAAAAGGTGAATTGCCATCAGCTGTTATTTTCCCTCTGGATGCAGAAGAAATTTCCGAAGTATTGAAACTTGCAAATATATATAAATTTTCAGTTACACCGAGGGGAGCAGGGACAGGTTTGTCAGGTGGAGCCATTCCCAATAAAGATGGTGTAGTCATTTCTCTTGAAAAAATGAACAATATTGTTGAGTTTGACGATAATAATATGATGATCACAGTAGAACCCGGTGTAATTACGGACGAAATCCAGAAAATAGCAGACAAGCACAATCTAATGTATGCAGGAGATCCCTGCAGCAGCGACAGTTCTTCAATAGGGGGGAATATTGCTGAAAACGCTGGTGGAAATAAGGTTTTAAAATATGGTCCTACAGGCCATCATGTGTACAGCATTGAAGTTGTTCTGCCCACTGGAGAGATAGTGACCTACGGTGGAAAACGACTCAAAGATGTGACCGGGTTGGACATGATACATTTACTGATCGGTTCAGAAGGTATTTTAGGTGTTGTTACTAAGATTACTTTAAGGTTAATCCCTAAACCAAAATTTACAGTGGCATTGCTGGTACCTTTTAAAACAACAAAAGAGGCTATTGCCGTGGTTCCAAAGGTATTAATAGATTCTGGTATAATGCCTTCTTCACTTGAGTTTATGGATCAATCATCTATTCGTTCTTCATGCAGATTTATAAATACAGAGTTTCCTTATTCAGATGCTGGTGCTCATTTGATCATAGAAGTTGAAGGAAATGACAAAGAATCAGTTGCAGATATATACGAACAACTTGGTGATAAATGCCTTGAGGAAGGTGCTCTGGAGGTGTTTGTGGCTGATAATAGAACAACCAGAGAAAGACTATGGAAAGCCAGAAAATCAATTGCCGAAGCACTTTCTGCATTCAGTCCCATACATTGTATGGAGGATGTTTCTGTACCAATGGCAAATATTGCTGAATTGATTAATGAATCGGAAAAAATCTCAAGAGAAAATGAATTGGATATGATTGCCTTTGGCCATGCAGGCGATGGAAATGTTCATATTACTTTTCTTAAAGGTAAACTCGGGATGGAACACTGGAATAAAAAACTTGAAAAAGCTCTGACTGTTCTTTATGAACTAACTTCGAAGCTTGGAGGTTGCATAACAGGTGAACATGGTGTCGGGCTAAAAAGAAAGAAATATCTATCTATGACGCTGGATGCTACACAAATTGAGTTGATTAGGAAAATCAAAGGAGTATTTGATCCCAACAATATTTTGAATCCCGGGAAGATTGTAGATATTATCAGTGATAAGGGAAAGGATAGAAATTACAATGAATAGAATAATCGGATTGATGTCGGGAACTTCCTGTGATGGACTTGATATTTGCTGTTGTGATATTTATGGAAGTTTTACAGAAACAAAACTGGAATTAAAAGCTTTTGAATCGTTTAGTTACGATTTAAGTCTCAGAGAAAAGTTGCGAGAACTAACTTCTGGAAAGGTTAATGTCTCAGAAATTGCTAGAGCCACTGTTTATCTGGCCAGAGTTTTCGCAAGGTATTGCAATGAATTCATCTCAAGAAATCATCTGAATAAGACAATAGATCTTATTGTAAGCCATGGTCAAACAATATTTCATGACACAAACAGGAGAAATGATGAATTCTATCCACAGTGCACTCTACAAATTGGTGATGGAGATTACATATCTTATTTGACAGGTATTCCCACGCTATCAGATATAAGGATGAAAGACATGGCTTCTGGCGGTCAGGGAGCACCCATGGTAGTTTATGCTGATTATGTTCTTTTCAGTTCAAAAGAAGAGAATGTGGGATTGCAGAATATTGGAGGTATAGGCAATGTTACTCTAATAAGAGCAAATACACAAATCGACGATGTAATTTCTTTTGATACAGGACCTGGGAATGTTCTGATAGATATGGCTTGCGATGAGTTTTTTAGAAAATCTTATGATGAAAATGGAAAAATTGCCAGTACTGGTTTAGTGAATATGAAGCTTAAGGACTATTTGTGGACTCTTGAAAGAGATTATTTTAAAATGTCACCACCGAAAAGTACCGGAAAAGAAATCAGATACAACAAAACATATTTCAATAAAATAAAAGAGTTTGTTCAGACAGAAAGTATTGAAAAAGGCGATGTAGTTGCTACTGTAACCAGATTTACATCTGAGACAATGGTTAAGTCATATGAAAAAACGGGAAAGGTTCCGGATATTCTTTACGTGAGTGGAGGAGGTGCTAAAAACAAAACACTTTTAAGCATGATTGATGAGCAACTTAAGAGTACAAAAGTAAAGGCACTGAGTCCATTGTGGCAGGATGCTAAAGAAGCAGCAGCTTTTGCGATTATAGGTAATGAATATCTTAAAGGCCATTTCTCTAATGTAAAAAACGCTACTGGAGCTGAAAGTGATGTAATACTTGGTAAATACTCTTTACCAATGTGAAATAGCACAAAAATTCTTTTAGGAGGGAAAATTATGAAACGTTTTTTGGTAGTTTTGTTTGTTCTAATAACAGTGTTTAGTTTTTCCAATGTTCTGAGATTTGCAATTGAAACAGAACCTGTCGGATTGGATCCCAATCTGGTTACCGCTTTTGCGTCACATCGAACTCTAGAAAATGTATATGATGGTTTACTGAGATACGATACAGAGATGAATCTTGTACCTGATCTTGCAAAGGATTATGAAACACCAGATCCTTATACAGTAATTTTCACATTAAGGGATAATGTTTATTTCCACAATGGTGAAAAAATGACTGTAGAGGATGTTCTTTTTACATTTGATAGAATAAGAGACCCCGATTTTGGTTCACCTGCTGCATCGTACTATGAGAATGTAACTTCAATAGAAGCTATTGGAGATAATAAAGTGGAATTCAAACTTTCTACACCAATGGTCAATACGTTGTTACACAATTTTGCAGGTGTCAATAGTTCCATAGTATCCAAAGAATTTGTCGAAAGCGGAGCTAACATGCAGGTTGAAACAAATGGTACAGGACCTTTCGAAATTACAGCATATGTTTCAGGGGATCACATTACACTAACAAAGAACGATAAATATTTCATTGAGGGATTACCTCGCCTGGATGAAATAGTATTTGTTATTATTCCGGAAGAAGTTTCAAGGGTATCAGCGCTTCGAAATGGAGATGTTGATCTTGCAACTATTAATGAACCTCTGAGTTTGGATATGCTTTCAAAAGACAGATTCACGGTTTACAGACAACCTGTTCTTAGTTATTATCTGCTCGGTATAAATAACGAAAGCGGTCCACTGAGCGATCCCAGAGTAAGAAGAGCACTTAGTTATGCTGTAGATCGCGAACAGATTATTAAGGCAGTTTCATTTGGTGAAGGAAGCGTAACAGGAATAATGAATCCGACTGTAAAAGCATGGGCCATTCCTCCATCAGAATTTCCTGAATATGAGTATGACCCACACAAAGCAACCATGTTACTTGAAGAAGCAGGTTATCCAGATGGTTTTGAATTCTCTATAACCACCGCTTCAAGATACAACTTTGATAAGATAGCACAGGTTATTCAAGCACAGCTTTCCATAATTGGTGTAAAGGTTAAGATTGATCTGGTTGAATGGGGTATATTTATCAACAAATGGATTAATATTGACTTTGAATCGTTCATTTCTTTAAATAGTGGTTCTGTAAGTCCTGACCTTCAGCTTTACAGAACAT
>JASMTM010000103.1:0-11223 GCA_041694295.1 Petrotogales bacterium | reverse complement strand
ATGAAAATGAAGATTTTATTGTTGATGAAAAAGAAAAGACAGTGAACCTTACAGAGAAAGGTATCGAAAAAGCCGAAAGTTTGCTGAAGGTGGAAAATCTTTACGATCCAGCGAATTACAGGTTTCTGTTTCATTTGTTAAACGCATTGAAAGCAAGAACATTGTTCAGAAATGAAGTGGATTACATTGTCAAAGATGGAGAAGTAATAATCGTTGATGAGTTCACCGGCAGATTATTACCAGGACGAAGATACAGCGAAGGATTGCATCAGGCAATAGAAGCTAAAGAAAATGTGAAAATTCGAGAAGAAAGCATCACCTATGCAACAATAACGTTTCAAAATTACTTCAAGATGTATGATAAGCTCTCTGGAATGACAGGAACAGCAAAAACGGAAGAATCTGAATTTATCTCAATATACGGAACAGAGGTAGTGGTTATCCCCACAAATGAACCTGTTATAAGGATAGATAGAGATGATTTGATATATCGAACGAGAGAAGAAAAATATAACGCTGTTGTACAGGAAATCAAACAGCGCTATGAAAAAGGGCAACCTGTTTTGGTTGGTACTACTTCTATAGAAAACAGTGAAGTGCTTAGTTCGATGCTAACGAGGGAAGCCGTGCCTCATGAAGTGTTAAATGCCAAACATCATGAAAGAGAGGCTGAAATAGTTGCCAAAGCGGGTCAGAAGAAAACTGTGACAATAGCGACTAATATGGCCGGGAGAGGAACAGATATCAAATTAGAAGAAGGTGTTACGGACCTGGGCGGCCTGTTTGTACTGGGAACAGAAAGACATGAAAGCAGACGTATTGATAATCAGCTTATTGGCCGTTCAGGAAGACAGGGGGATCCAGGTGAATCGAGATTCTATTTATCCACAGAAGATGATCTGTTGAGATTATTTGGTGGAGAACGTATGGAATCAATAATGAATACGTTAAAAATCGAAAAAGGGCAGCCAATTGAACATTCGCTTTTAAGCAAAGTAATTAATTCAGCGCAGAAAAAGATTGAAGGAATTCATTTCTCAATAAGAAAGCGACTTTATGAGCTTGATTCTGTTGTAGATAAACAAAGAAGCGCTATATATGCACATAGAAATTGGTTGCTTGAAGGAAAAGAACTGGACAAACACGTTAATGAAATCATTGAGGACGTAGTAGAACGTAGGACAAACAAATTGGAACAAACACCTGACCTGGAAACTCTTGAACAGCTTTTTGGATTTCTTCCAAAGAAAATTTACGAAGGAATGAACAGTATCAAAAAAATTGAGGAACTTAAACAAAGCATAATTAAAAGGATAGAGGAAATATACAAAAAGAGAAAAGAAGAGTTTGATGAAGAGTTCCCAAGGATTATGAAATACCTTATGCTTCGTATGATTGATGAACGATGGAGACGTCATTTAGAAACGCTTGAGCATTTAAAACAATCAGTAGGTTTACGAGCCTACGGACAGAAAGATCCTGTTATAGAGTTTAAAAGAGAGTCATACATGTTGTTTGAAGAAATGATAGATTCTTTGTATGATGACATTGTGAGTGTACTGAGCAGATTAACTAAGGTTGATAGAAGAGAAGAAGAAAAAGAAAAGGCGAATTTTGATAAGTTAAATTTTTCGCATTCACAGGGTTCAGTAATGAGTTCAAATAAAAAGAAAAAAACTGAAAAAAATTCCTATTCACGACCAATGAAAAGAAGATTTAAAGTTAAAAGAAGTAAATAAGCGTTTTTTACATAGAGGTGAAAGAATGATCGATTACGAAACAAAAAATCGTATAGAAGAATTAAAGGATAAATTCAACGCCATACTTAAAAACGTAGACATGGAAGATTTAGAAATCCGTTTAAAGCACTTAGAAAAAGAAATGTCAGTACCAGATGTATGGTCAGATCAAAAAAGAGCGAAAAAACTCGGAAAGGAAGCCCAAAATATAAGAGATCGTTTAAATTTGCTGCATGATATAAAAAAAGTTATGGGAAACATTGATGTAGCTATTGAGTTTTCAGAAGAAGACCCCAGTTTTGTAAAACAGGCTGAAGAAATGCTGAGTGAGGCTGAAAAACTTGTACGCGAATTCGAATTGAGTGTTCTCCTGAACGAGCCGTATGATGCAAATAATGCGTTTCTTACTGTTCATCCTGGAGCAGGTGGTACTGAATCTCAGGATTGGGCTTCAATGCTTTTTAGAATGTATATACGCTGGGCTGAAAAGAATGATTATGATATTGACGTGATAGAAGAACAACCTGGAGAAGAAGCTGGCTTGAAATCTGCAACCGTATATGTCAAAGGACCTTATGCATATGGAAAACTGAAGTATGAAGCTGGAGTTCACAGATTGGTAAGACTTTCACCTTTTGATGCGAATCATAGAAGACATACTTCCTTTGCATCGGTCAGTGTTTCACCGGAAATGGATGAGGATATTGATATCGAAATAAAGCCGGAGGAACTACGTGTAGATACATATAGAGCCGGTGGCGCAGGTGGACAGCATGTTAATAGAACCGAATCCGCAGTAAGAATAACTCATCATCCAACAGGTATCGTTGTAACATGTCAAAATGAACGATCTCAGCATCAAAATAAACATACTGCAATGAAACTACTAAAAGCAAAATTATTTGAGTTAGAGCTTGAAAAGAAACGTGAAGAGAAAATACAATTGATGGGGGAACAAAAGGACATTGCATGGGGAAGCCAGATTCGCTCTTATGTATTTCAACCCTATACAATGGTAAAGGATCATAGAACGGATTTCGAAACAGGCAATATTCAATCAGTTATGGATGGAAATATCGATGATTTTATTGAAAAAGAGCTTCTGCATTTCTCAAACTAGATTTTTTTGAGTTTTGTTTGACTTTAATGGGTCAAAAGTGATAATATTTCTGTGAGCGGAGTGAACAAATTGGTTAGATTTTATGAAGACACCCATCGGAGCGTAATGGTTCACGAAGCGCTTAGTTTTCTTATTGTAAATAGGAAAGGCACATACGTTGACTGTACCGTTGGAGAAGGTGGACATTTATTATCTCTAGCTAAGGAACTTAACAAAAATGCGAAATTAGTCGGATTGGACATTGACAAAGAAGTTTTACAGGTAGCGAAGAAGAAACTCGAGGACTTTAGGGGATTTGTTGAGTTATTCAATGTTTCTTATGTTGATTTCGATCTGATTCTTGATTCTTTGAAAATTGATAAAGCCAGCGGATTCATCCTTGATCTTGGTGTATCAACTTTCCAGCTGAAAGCCCAGGGAAGAGGCTTTAGTTATGAGAAAGATGAACCCCTTGATATGAGAATGAACCCTGAAGCTGATTTTACGGCAAAGGATGTAGTCAATAGTTATTCCGAGCCTGAATTGTCGAAGATTATTTTTGAGTACGGTCAGGAAAAACGGTTTGCAAGACGTATAGCCAGATCAATTGTAAAGCGGAGGCCTGTTCATACTACCTTTGATTTGGTTGAAGCAATCAGAAAAGCATTACCACCAAAATTTAGATATGGAAGAAAGCATTTTGCAATGCGAACATTTCAGGCTATAAGGATCGAGGTAAATCAAGAACTGGATAACATTGAAAAAACTCTTTACAAAATACCCCATTATTTGGCACCCGGAGGTCGGGTCGTTGTTATTTCTTTTCATTCACTGGAAGATGGAGTTGTTAAAAGAACGTTCAGGGATCTACAAGGGGGAAAGCTGAATGTTCTAACAAAAAAACCTTTAACTCCATCAAAAAGTGAATTAGAGCACAACCCTCGGGCAAGAAGTGCAAAACTGAGGGCAGCGGAGCGGATTTGAAGGGAGGAACATCTCGTGCAAGTTATCACAGCGAAGCGGAGAAAATCGCAGACAGTATCGCGCGAGTACGTTTATGCTCGTGCGGGAACCTGGGGCTTTATAACGGCTTTGCAGGTTGTAGTTATTTTTCTTTCTATTGCAGTCTCCATTGTATTGCCACTTCATTTTGGTAATGAAACTGACAAAATGGCATCGCAGGCGAGAGAGACGAGAGAGGGTATAGTCCAGATGAGAACGCGCATTGATAGTTTAACGCGTGAAATTGCTTATCTGGAGACTGTTGTTGGTTCTGAGCTGGACAACTGAATATTCTAATACGTGAGGTGTTAGCAGTATAAACAAACTCTCAAGCAGAGTATCTATACTATATGTACTCATAATAATGGTAACCGTTGTGCTAGGCGGTAGGGTATTGTATCTTTCAGTATTTACTGAATACAAAATTCCGATAACAGTCAAAGTAAACAGTATACCTGCTTTAAGGGGAACAATTTACGATCGAAACGGTGAAGTGCTTGCCAATGATGTCCTACAGTATCAGGCATGGCTTGATGTTGATTTCATGAATCGTACAGTGTCTGATATTGAGTTAGAAAACATCATAGAAACACTAAATCGTAATTTCGACATTAGCATTGAAGAGATAAGAAAAAAGCTTAAAACTACCAGATTTATGCTTCTTGGTAACTACGAAACAATGGAAAATCTTTCAAAGAAATTGTCACCAAATATTCGAAAATTTGTATCCGTCGAAATGACAACAGAAAGATTGTCTTACAGTGGATATGGAATTGAGAAAATTATCGGTTCATTCAAAAAAGGACAGGAGCCCACACAGGGTGTCGAAGCAAGCTACAATGAACTTCTTTCGGGAAAAGAAGATGGAACCATAAAAAGGACTTTAACGCAAACGATTGAAAAGCCTGCTGAAAACGGTGATGATGTTTACTTAACCATTGATCTGGATATCCAAAAAATGATCTATCAAAAGGTTGAAAACGCAGTTGAAGAACACAACGCAGATGGTGGAGTGGCACTTCTTATGGAAAGTAACACCGGAAAAATTGTGGCTTATGCCAATACATTTCCATGGGATACGGGTTTGATGGGTATATTTGAACCTGGGTCTACAATAAAGCCAGTAATATATGGGATAGCTTTGAAAACTCATTCTATTACACCTGAAACTACGTTTACCTGTGATGGTTCAATTAAGCCAGTGGAAAACCTTGATATAATCATAAGAGATACAGAAGGTGAAAAACATGGTCTTCAGACATTTCGTGATGCTATAAGGAATTCGTGTAACGTTGCAACAGTGCAGGTAATTCAGCATATTGTTGATAATATTGGAAAAGAAGCTTTTTACAATCAATTGGTTACCATGGGTTTTGGAAGGAAGACGGGCGTGGATTTACCCGGTGAAACTCCCGGTTTGCTTGCAAAACCCTTATACTGGTCATTAATTTCCCCATATCAGTTTGGAATAGGTCAGGGACTTGGTGTAAATATATTTCAGCTAACAAGAGCGCTCAATGTTTATCCAGCGATGGGTAATCTGGTTCAACCAACGTTTGTTAATGCAGTTTCGGGCACTCGCAAAATAAGAAAAACAGAAGTTGAAATAGAAAGAACACCAATTCCCGTGGACATTGTAGAAAAAATGATTCCTGTTCTTGAATCAGTTGTGGCAAGCGGTACAGGGACTCGTGCAAGGGTAGATGGTATGAGAATTGGAGGTAAGACCGGGACTGCACAAAAAGCAGTGGGCGGTGCATACAGTGATGAGGACTATTATTCATTATTTTGGGGTTTTTTTCCTCTTGAGAATCCTAAATATTCTCTGGTGGTATTTATCGATAATCCCCGGGGTGAGGAGTATTATGGAGGTAGCGTAGCTGGACCAGTATTTGCTGAGATAGTGAAGAATTTGATGTTTAAACCTGCAAAAGAACCAAACACACTGAATATATATGAATGGAAGATGCCTGATCTCACCGGCTATACGCTACACGATGTGATAGAAATCACTGAGTTATATAATATTGAAGATGTTAAGATATATGGAACAGGACAGGTAGTAAAGCAGAAACCAGAGCCAGGAATGGGACCTTCAGATACGTTATCCGTTTGGTTGGAAGAATAAAAAGGAGAAGCATAAACTTGATTTACTGTTTGCTTGGAGACAGTCTTATTCTAAAGAAAATGTTTATTAAATCAGTAAGACCCAATTATAAAACCGTTTTTCCTGAGGACAATGATAAGTTATCAAAGATAAGAGATTTTATAGGCAGTAATAATATGTTTAGCCAATCAAATGCAATCTATGTTAGACAGCTGGCTAAATGGAAAAAAGAAGAAGTTCAGAAATTTATAAAATTTTTAGAGAGTTTTAAATTACCAGAAAATACAGATTTATTTGTTGACGGGAACCTAAAGATAAAAGGATGTAAAAAGAGATCATTTGAGCTGCCACCTCCCTGGAAAAAGGAATTGTGGCTAAACCATATAACAAAATTGTCTAAAGGTTTAAATATAGAAATAACTGAGAGAGCAAGCGAAAAGATGTTTGAGTCAGTTGGTACCAGTGAAGAGTTGATTTATTCGGAGTTAAAAAAACTTGGAATACTTGAGAGAACAATTACAGAGAGTGATATAGAAAAATATTCATATGTTTTCCATGAAAAAAACTACACTGAATTTGCATACAGTCTGTTACGCGGTAAAGTTAATAGCCTGTCTTTTGAATTAATTAGAGAAAGAAGCACTTTCCCGATAATAATAGCTGTTCTTACTAGAATAGTAACAACCACAGGGAGGATAAAAGCTGAATTGAATATTGAAGAAAAATATAACTGGAATACAATAAAAAATATAGCAAAGAAATTGCAATGCAAAACTAGTACTATAGCAAATATCATTGGTTTTAGATTTTCACGTGATGACGAAGAACAACCTGATTTGCAGAAAAAGTATTCTTTGAATGATCTTCAGAATTTACTCCTACATCTTCAAACCCTTGATGAAGCATTTAAAGAGGGGAGGTTTAATGAATTCATTTCCTATATGAAACTCATTGAATACTTTTCATAAAGTAAAGATTGTGTAAATTTAACGAACCTCTGGCAATTAGATAAAACTATGGATTGACAGGTTAAAGACTACATTGTAAAATGAGTCTTGGCATATCTTTGAAAGGAGGCGGAACAAAACCGCATGCCTACAATTAATCAGTTAATAAAAAGTGGTAGAAAAAAGGTGACCAAAAAGTCTAAGTCGCCTGCACTGGAAAATAATCCCCAGAAAAGGGGAGTTTGTGTTAGAGTATCTACAATGACCCCGAAAAAACCTAACTCTGCGCTGAGAAAAATTGCAAGGGTTAGACTATCAAATGGAACCGAAGTTACTGCATACATTCCTGGAGAAGGACATAACCTTCAGGAGCACTCTGTGGTTTTGGTACGTGGAGGAAGAGTAAGAGATTTACCTGGAGTTCGATATAAAGTAATCAGAGGGGTTCTTGATGCAGAAGGAGTTGCAGATAGAAAACAGTCCCGAAGTAGATACGGGACTAAGAGATCTAAGAAATAAGGAGGTTAGCCCTCAGTGAGAAGAAGAAGAGCGGAAAAAAGAGAAATTCAACCTGATCCAGTATATAACGATTTTTATGTAGGAAAACTTATCAATCGATTAATGGTTGACGGTAAAAAAGCCAGGGCCAAGACGATAGTTTATAAAGCCTTTGACGGACTGGCTGAAAAAACTGGAAAACCACCAATGGAAGCGTTCAGGCAAGCTCTTGAAAATGTGAAGCCTCTATTAGAGGTTCGCCCGAGAAGAGTTGGTGGAGCAACATATCAGATACCTTTTGAAGTTCCTGAAGAGAGGGCACTTTCGCTTGCTTTAAGATGGATATTAAATGCAAGTCGAAACAAAAAAGGCAGACCGATGAGCGAACGATTAATGATGGAACTCGTTGATGCATACAACGGAAGCGGAGCTGCATTCAAGAGGAAAGAAGAAGTACACAGAATGGCAGAAGCTGGAAAGGCCTATTCACACTTCAGATGGTAACAGTGTTCTTATGTAACAGGAGGAAGTTGTTTTGAAGGAACGTTATACGAACCTTGATGAAGTAAGAAACATAGGAATAATGGCCCATATTGACGCTGGTAAAACCACAACGACCGAGCGTATGCTTTACTATACAGGAAGAAAATACAAGCTTGGCAACGTTGATGAAGGAACAGCAACTATGGATTGGATGGACCAGGAGAAAGAAAGAGGAATTACAATCACATCTGCTGCAACAACGTGTTTTTGGAAAGATTTTCGAATCAATATTATCGATACGCCCGGGCACGTTGACTTTACCATTGAAGTTGAACGATCACTAAGGGTACTGGATGGAGCTATTGCAGTCTTTGATGCTCAGGCAGGAGTAGAACCACAGTCCGAGACTGTATGGCGTCAAGCAAGCAAGTATAATGTTCCACGTATAGCTTTCATGAATAAAATGGACAAAATTGGAGCGGACTTTGAAGAAGCAGTTGAAAGCATGGTAAAAAAATTGGAAACAAATCCGGTACCGGTTCAATTGCCCATAGGTGCTGAATCTGATTTTGAAGGCGTAATTGATCTCGTAAGAATGCGGGTAATAAGATGGTACAGTGAAGACGGCATGGATTTTGGCTATGAAGATATTCCTGAAAGATATATGGATAAAGTAGAGGAACATAGAGAAAATCTGATAATGCATGTCGCTGAATTTGACGAAGAACTTATGGAAAAATATATTGAAGGTGAAGAAATTACTTCAGAACAGCTTGTTAAGGCCATAAGAAAGGGTACATTGGGTAATCATATAGTGCCTGTACTGTGTGGATCTGCCTTCAAGAATAAGGGAGTTCAACCACTACTGGATGCGATTGTAGATTATCTTCCATCACCGCTTGATTTGCCACCTGTGAAAGGAAAAGATGCTGAAACGAAGGAAGAAATTTTGGTTTATCCTGACATAGATGGACCGTTTGTTGGACTTGCCTTTAAAATAATGGTTGACCCATTCGTAGGGAAAGTCACATTTGTAAGAGTGTATTCAGGTTCGCTGAGTAAAGGCTCTTATGTTTATAACGTTGTTAAGAATAAAAAGGAAAGAGTTTCAAGGTTGCTTTTCTTGCATGCTGATAAACGAGAAGAGGTTGATTATGTTAGAGCTGGTGACATTGTCGCCATGGTTGGCTTGAGAGATACAATAACTGGAGAAACCATCGTATCAGGTGAAAAGAAAATACTTTTTGAAACGATGGAGTTTCCTGAACCTGTAATTTCTATAGCTTTAGAAGCAGACTCAAAAGAAGATTTTGATAAGCTTACAAAAGGGTTGATTGCGCTGTCGGATGAGGATCCATCCTTGCAAGCATATGTAGACCATGATACAGGTGATACGATACTTTCTGGAATGGGTGAGCTTCATTTAGATGTTGTGCTGGAGCGTATTAAAAGAGAATTTAAGGCAAAGTTTAGAACCGGCCATCCACAGGTTACATATAAGGAAACAATAAGAAAGTCCGCGAAAGCTGAAGAGAAATATGTAAGGCAAACTGGTGGTCGCGGACAGTATGGACATGTCGTGATAGAAATTGAACCGGGAGAAGAAGATTTCATCTTTGAAGATAAATCCAGGGGTGGAGTTGTACCTAAAGAATATGTTCCATCTGTTGAAACAGGTATACGCGAAGCAATGCAAACAGGAGTTCTTGCGGGTTACCCGATGGTAAATGTTAAAGCTACCCTTGTTGATGGTTCATATCATGAAGTTGATTCGTCGGAAATAGCCTTTAAAATAGCCTCGTCTATGGCATTTAAAAAGGCAGTAAAAAATGCAAACCCAACGCTATTGGAACCTGTGATGTCTGTGAAGGTCACAACACCGGAGGACTACTTGGGTGACATTGTTGCTGACATGAATTCAAGAAGAGCCCGCATTGAAGGTTTTGAAAATAAAGGAAAATTAAGAATTATCAAGGCACTTATTCCACTATCAGAGTTATTTGGATATGCGACAGTCATAAGATCACTGTCTCAGGGGCGAGCTACACATATGATTCAATTTGCCCACTACGCTGAAGTACCAGATAAGGTTGCAGAAAAGATCTTAGGATCTTAAAATACCCAACCATTTGGATAGAGGAGGGAGAAAAATGGCTAAAGAGAAGTTTGAAAGAACTAAACCACATTTGAACATTGGAACTATTGGTCATATCGACCATGGAAAAACAACATTAACCGCAGCAATGACAAAAGCTTTGCATTTCAAGGGAATGGCAGATTTTGCAGCCTTTGATTCAATTGACAAAGCTCCAGAAGAGAAAACAAGAGGAATAACAATCAACGTAGCACACATCGAATATCAGACAGAAAACAGACACTACGCTCATATCGATTGTCCGGGTCACGCTGACTATATTAAGAACATGATCACAGGCGCAGCCCAGATGGACGGGGCTATTTTGGTTGTGGCAGCAACTGATGGTGTCATGCCTCAGACGAGAGAACATGTTCTATTGGCAAGGCAGGTAAACGTTCCAGCTATGGTTGTTTATATCAACAAAACCGATATGGTTGATGATGAAGAACTTGTTGAATTGGTTGAAGAAGAAGTAAGAGAACTTCTGACTAATTATGAATTTCCTGGAGATGAAATTCCAATAGTTAAAGGTTCAGCATTGAAGGCATTGGAAGCAGAAAGCGAAGATGCTCCCGAAATGAAGAGTATCTATGAGCTGCTTGATGCAATAGATAGTTACTTTCCGGAACCTGAAAGAGATACAAGCAAACCATTCCTTATGCCTGTTGAGGATATTTTCTCAATTACAGGCAGAGGAACAGTTGTAACCGGAAGAATTGAAAGAGGTATCGTACGCGTTGGAGATGAAGTTGAAATAATAGGACTCTCATATGAAACAAGAAAAACCGTTGTTACAGGGGTAGAAATGTTTAGAAAACTCCTTGATGAAGGCCAGGCTGGAGATAATGTAGGTTGTCTACTCAGAGGTGTCGGCAAAGATGAAGTTAAGCGTGGGCAGGTGCTTGCAAAGCCTGGTTCAATTACACCTCATAAACACTTCAAAGCTAACATCTATGTTTTGAAGAAAGAGGAAGGCGGAAGACATACACCATTTACTAAGGGTTTTAGGCCACAGTTTTATATGAAAACAGCGGATGTTACTGGTGAGCTAAAAGACGTACCCGAAGGTGTAGAAATGGTTATGCCTGGTGACAACGTTGTAATGGATGTTGAGCTTATTTATCCTGTAGCAGTTGAAAAAGGCATGAGATTCGCTGTTAGAGAAGGTGGAAGAACAGTTGGAGCTGGAGTAGTTAGTGACATCATTGAGT
>JASMTM010000102.1:0-5859 GCA_041694295.1 Petrotogales bacterium | reverse complement strand
AGCTTGCTTAACCCTCCTCGTATTTATATCATCTTCGCCCTCTTCATAAAAATCTACTTTTGACTCTCTGGCGAACTTGATGATCTTAATATTCTCATACTCCTGAGAACCGTAAAATAAATATCGTTTTTCTCCTTTATACCATTCGGTTTTAGTATTGTTGACAAGGTTTTGAATCACATCATTCATCAACTCCTCTTTAGGTTTGGCTATTTCTTGGTTGATAGTAGTCTGAGCACTAATTCTAGACAACAAGTATCTGTGTGCAAGTAAAGGGCTTTTTTTCTTTTTCATTGCTAAATTGTTTAAATTAGTAAGTGATTTTATCCTTTATCCCAGCAATTCGCTTACCCCTCATTTTACTCCCATGGTGAAACTTATATCAACCTGACGAGCTCACTGGATAGAATACGCATATATATTACTCAGGTGCGCCCATTAAATAACCGGTTGTTAATCCTTTCTTTTTTAACCAATCTTTTATAATGCTTTTATTATCAGCTAGTATTCGATCTATTTCTGTGTTTTGCGGACTTGTCCACATATTCCAATCAAACAACCTTCTTACTACCATTCTGATTAGCTCAAAATCTTCATCTTTTAACATTCTATGCATGAGCAACCTCTTCTCATCAGAATCAAACAATTTCAATGAGGCACAAACTGCATCATATAATATTTCTGCCCAAGACATTATGGATTTAGAACGGAACATTCTTGACAACTTGAGCTGCTCAAGATCCGAGGCGGCTTTAGAACCATCCCAGTTATAGAGCCCTTCATCATGTATGATGTTAAAAAGTTTGATGATATTACTGAACTCTTTTTCCCTTAAATAATTATCAGTAGTCATATCTGTGTCAACAGGCTCACGATAGAGGAAATTACTGAAAATTGATTTTTCAAGCATATCCATAGTGATTGGCGTATCTGCTGAGCTGCGATTACTTTTTGAGACTAATTTTGACACCTTATTACGCTTATCATCTAAAATTGAGTTATATAGAAAGCTTCTAAATCTTCTATTCAGTTCTGCCTTGGTTAATTTCTCTTTCTCCTTTAAATATTGCAAAAACCCTGACTCAGTCTTTTCTCCATTATCTTCGATATCCTTGTATTCATCAAACTCTCTACCAAATTGTGCGCCTAATTTTGCTACCATGATGCTAGAGAAGAATCTGGTTTGAGCAAACTTATCATGTGCAGAAATATTGGTTTTATTTAACAACTGAGGCTCAGGATCAACGTAAACTTTGCATTCAAAAAACTTCCTCCCTCCCCATAAAAGACCAGCAATCTTGTGCTGACCATCAAAAACTAGGATTCTATTTTTATTAATTCTGCATATTGAAGGTTGCAGAACAGGATGCCTTTGAAAATGTCGAAATAAGTTGAATACTTTTGTCTTGATTAAGTATCTGGGCTGCAAACCAATTTCATTATCTGCATCATCATCACTGTCCAATACTTCTATAGGTAAAGTAGCATAAAAATATTGCCAACCAGTAGTGGGACATGAATACAGATCATACTTGCGCTTTCTGTTTAGAATTTCTATTTCAATATCTTCCTCTTCGTTTTTTAAGATCGATATTGTTTCACCAAATCCAGTCAATTCATTTTTTCTCTTTAAATACTCTAACTCATCTTTTAACGTCAAGGTATCATTCGACTCAAAAAACTCTTCAATTTTAAGTTTAATTTTGAAGTCATAAAGTGGTAATTGCCCTTTCTGCTTATTGTGCTTTCCACACATAGGTGCTATATTATCTATCTCAGATGCGCCGCCAGAAGCAAAAGCTTTTATATGGTCAAATTGAACAGTTTCATCATCGCTTATTGGGTGTCCTGTTGCATAACAAGTCCTGCCAAACTTATTAATAATACTTTCTTTTTCATTATCAGATATTTGTCTTTTAAGTAATATAGCCATTGTATAAATATTTATTACCAATTATCATTATTTGTGCTTGGTATGAAAGTATAAGTTTCTGTGAAAGTGTAATTCAAAATTTTACTTGGGCTCTTGGAAAAACCTCTCTTAATTTCACTCTTCCTTCTTTTAACAGCCCAAGATTCAAGTGTAGACTTTTCTCCTTCATCTGATATACCGTCATCGTATTTCTGAGCCAGCATAATATTTTTTAAAGTGACTCGATATTTCTCATCTTTAAACTCAATCACAGCATAGCCTTTGAAAAAGCTCCTCGCGATATACATTGGAGTAGTCATCTCACTGTATCCGGCTCCCACATAGTCTGCTTCGATTGGTTTGAAATCACCCATAACTTTGTTATCCCCTAAGGTGAAATTTAAAAGTACACCTGACGCTCTAATCTCCTCAACCAATGTACCGAAATCCATATCTGTCTCAAATACTCTCTGCCAAATCACTTTATTATTCTCCAATGAAAAGTTATTGGTTGATTCTTGAGCCCTTAATGACAATGTTAGTAAGAGAGCAACGCCAAGTAAAAAATTTAATTTTTTCATTTTCTTGTATTTATGAGTAACAACTGATAGTTCTGTGATTAAAAACAAATCGCACCCCTCATTTTTAACTGCTTAGCGTGAAAATGTCATTATAACTATCATTTATTGTGTTTATAGCATTTAAACCAGAACAATCAACTTTCCCACGAGCCAGCAATTTTATCAACTGCCACCCTATTCCATCGCTCCGCGAAAGCTTTTCCTTATCCTCGTTCCTATCGATTTAGGAGTACCACAATATTAGTGAATTATTTTCTGAAAAACAATGAAATGCCGATAAGTTCGGTAAGAAATGCTGGAAGTAAAGCAGAATTGTTTTATTAAACCGCTGAAAACCCGGCAAGAGACATATTCCTTTTTAGGAAAGCCTTATTTAAATTGCAAAATTATGCTGTTTAAACCACCTTTGCCCCGTCATTAGCACTACAGCGTAACAAGAATTTTATGAAGGATCCAATAGAACTCAATAAGAAGCAGAAGCTTTACGATAAACTCGGTGAAGATGGTCTGCCAGCAGGCAAACTATATAAACGATATACTGGTATTGGGGCAACCACAGCCGAGATCAAAGCAAAGCGAAATAGCATTATTGTCGTGCCTACGCAGGCAGTAGCGTATAGCAAAGTGAAGGATAATACTAAATCAAAGCCTTTGTATGTCGGAGGTCCCTATCACGACATCGAGCCTCCTTCTGATTTTAAGATTGCTCAATATATAGAATCAAATAATCCGAAGTATAAAAAACTCATTGTCGTGGTAAATAGCTTCAAGCAGCTATACAGTGAATTCTCAGAGACCCTTTCCGCATATTTTTTATTGATTGACGAGATTGATGCCTTTCAGGTGGAGTCCAGTTTCAGACCAAGTATGGAAGATGCGATGGATTTTTATTGGGAACACCCGAAAGATCAACGTTGTATGGTCACAGCCACACCTATTGATTTCCAAGTGAAGGACGGAGAAGATATTACCCCTGTAGTGGTTGAAGACTACATCAAACCTAAATTGAAGATTATTAAGGTTGAGAAAGAGTCTGTTAACTCATACTTAATCAAGGCGATAAAAGAAATAATAGAGCGAAAGGACGATATAAAGACATTGATAGCATATAACTCCATCAAGTATATTATGAATGTGGCAGAGATTCTTATCAAGGAAAAAACAGTGGACGAATCCGATATTGGTGTTTTATGCAGCGCCTCCAGCGCTAGCGATGTTGACCCTTTTTATAGTCAGGTTGGACATGATGGGTATTTACCTGACAAGAAAATAATTTTTATGACTTCAGCCTATTTTTCAGGGTTGGACATAAAGGATAAATGCCGTTTGTTCATGGTAAGCGGAGGCAGGCAAAAGCATCATTTCCTCACTACCCGGAGAATAATTCAGATTGCGGGTAGAAAAAGGAATGAAAAAGAAAAGAACCTCCTGCTCATCTCAAACAAAACTTTCGATCCAGTGAACCTGAAGGAACTCAAGGACAAAATCATCCAAGATCAAAAGCAATTTAGTGAATTCAATAAATGTATTAAAGAGTTATCCACTGAGTTGCAGTTTATAAATTTTTATCGTGCTGATTTGGTAGATGGGGTCATGGACAAAGCAAAAGCATTGCGGGTAATGCGCAAAGACCGAAATGGGAATATGGTCCCATCAAATTTCAAATTTGATTTTGAAATCCACCAAGCGGACGAATTTAATAAATTATACAGCCCTCATGCAGATCTTGAAAAGGAGCTGTCTAAACACTTTAAAGTTTCTGGCAAACCTAAAGAATATGATACACCAATAATCACCCCAAACATATCTAAACCAAAGCACAAGCTCCTTAATAAGAAAAAAGAATACATTGAACAGATTAAGTCGCTGGATTATCAATTGCCGGAACTCGAAGCCACGGAAAAAGTCCCCGCATTTGAGAAGCAGATAAAACATATGATGACGCATATGGAGTTGAAAAATATCGTTTATTCCATGGAGAATTATGGGCTGTCTAAAAACGGTGAGTCTGATCGGGTTTTTGAGTCCTATCATATTTTCAGCTCATCTCACGAAGCTATGGAGTTATACCGTGAAAAGCTCCGGGAGGGATTTAAAATTGGAACCGTCTACTCATCATCACAGATATACAATAAGCTCTTGAGTTATCACCGGGATGTTACAAGACGGAGGTCTCCCTTGATCATTAAAGGGTTTAAACAGTTATCTGGAGAAAAGTTTTTCTGGACTGACCCGGATGCTCCAATTACAACAAATGATCGGGACAGAAGGAAAGCCGAAAAAAGCCTTTCCCGCATTAGGTGCGTTTTCAAGATAAAGGACAACCACCGTAATGGTTATGAGATTGAAAAGCTTAATCCGTTTGAATTAGAAATTGAGGATCCCAGATTATATGATATGTAAGGGGAATTGTCATCTTCTTTCCAGTTTAAACCTGATGACCCCCTCAAACCGGATATCCTTGAAAATGTCATGATAACGGTACTGCTTGGCATTTTCATCGTAAAGAATAGCCTTTTTATTTTTTATAGATTTTATCAGGTTATTAAGAACCAGTCTCGAATTAAATCCCATAATCTGGCTGATCTTCACCCGGTCTTCGGTGGTGAAAGGGCGTTCCGGATTCAGAATGATTGCATTAGCAAGTGCCTCAATTTCCCTGGGAGAAAGTTTGAAAGCCATATTCATCAATTCAATGTACTCCCTGATATAGTTTCCCTGGAGCGTTACCTGTATGACTTCTGAATTCTCCTCTTCTCGCTTTATCTTCATAAATACTCTAATTTAAGTTGATTTGCCCCGGCGTCAATATTATCACCCATTAATTTTGAACGTCTTAAAAACACTGATAATCAATGAACGGGGCAATTTTACGCTGCTTATAAGAGGATTAATCCCATAATTGCCCGCAATAACCTATTAGTTTTCAGCACCTTTAAAATTCAACTTTTCTGTAATGTGGATATTGTCCATCAGCGTTTTATCATATAAATAATTTATATATACATTTCATCAGGAATAATCGCTTAATCAAAAATTTCATAAAATACAGATATAAAAGGTTATACCCTAATTACTCAAACTCACCTTGAAGGGAAGTTAAAAATGATAAATAATATAATCCTGATAAATAGCATATAAGAGCAAATATAAAAATATTATATTAATAATGAAATTGTCCTAACTTAAAATTCTAAGTTCATTTCAAATTTACACATAAATTCCTTTATTAAAGTGATATAGAGGAATTATCATGAAGAAAGGGCGATTGAAACGGCTATAAGCATATAAATACATTATATGATGCACAAAAGGAAAAGCCGGCAGTAGAGTGACAAACCTATTCAACTCTACTACCAGCACAAA
>JASMTM010000101.1:0-2672 GCA_041694295.1 Petrotogales bacterium | reverse complement strand
CCTTTGCGTGGAACTTTTTCGAGTTTCAAAAGAAAGCTTCACGCAGAGAGCGCAAAACGAAAGAAACGCAAAGAGCGCGAAGGAACAATGGAAAAATATCACCTAAAGCCACAGTCACCAAAATTTGATCATCAATTGATTTTCTTATGACTTGTGCTTTCTTTGTGTTCATTGTGATTTTCATAGTGCGCTTTGTGGTTAAATGAAATCAAAACCACAAAGTCCACAACGAACGCACAAAGGACACAAAATCTTAGCGCTTTTTGCGTGTATTCTTTAGCGGCCTTAGCGTGGAACATTTTCCGGGTTATAAAAGAAAGCTTCACGCAGAGAGCGCAAAACTAAAGAAACGCGAAGAGCGCAAAGGAAGCGATCGAAGCGATCAGTTAAAGTTGATCAGTGCCCATCAGCCTAATCTGTTAAATCAGTATGCTATGGTTACTCACCGGGAAATGGCACACAGATAAAACTGATTGAACTGATTTTCGCAGTAGTAATATATAAAACCATCTTTCGAACCTACTGCAAATTTCCCGGAATAATGAATGTGTATTTTGGAGGAAGGGCAGATTCTTTTTATATTTACCAACACGAAATCAGCAGGCCAATGAAGCAAAGCCATAGTCTGTAAGACATTTATCATTTCACTATATATTGATATATGATTGATAATTCACCAATTCGTTGTGTGCTATGCAGAAAATACCAATTAATAATAGAATGTTATGAATCCAAGCGATTTTGAAAATAGTCAAGTTTTCGAAAAATTAGACCAGCTAAATGAAATTATTTCAGATGAAAAATCGAAAGAGAAAATTGATGCAGAAAATTACAACTTTATTTTAACATCCTTAGAGTTTATCAGAGATAGACTGAAGATTACTATACCATCAATTCTTAATGACACAGATTTGAGTACTGTTATCAATGAGCTTAACAATGCAATATCACAGGTCAACAATTTTTTGAGTAGTAACAATGTGGGTCATTTAAATAGTGCAAGAACTAATTTATTTTCTTGCATTACAAAAGCAAGAAATTTTCCAGTACCAATATCGAAAGGTGATTACGATTTTTCAAAAGCAATTGCAAATTTTGAGGATATCTCGTCAAAAAAGATTAGCTCTTTGTCAACTCAGAAAGAAGAGCTTTCAAAACAAATAATTGAACTCTCAGAGAAATTAAAAACAAAAAACCAAGAATTAGATAACCTTTCCAGTGTCATTGCTCAACAGAAAACAGAGATTCAAAATCTCAATAGTAACTTCCAAACAGAGTTTACAAACATAAAAAGCACAGCTAATCAAAACTTTGATCAAACTATAAATACGTTCCGCTCTGAAATAGATAATGACAAGAAAACATATAGGGAGGAAATTGACAAATTAAAAAAGGATATCGATTCTGATACGAAAAAACTTGTTGGGGCATTAGAAGAAAAGCTTGATGAAGCAAAAAAAATAGTGAATGTTATTGGTAACGTCGGTGCAACTGGTAATTTCCAGAGTATTGCGAATAAGAATAAAAGGGCTGCTAATATCTGGAGAGTAGTTGCAATAATATTTATGACTGTACTTTCAGGATTACTTGTGTATACTATATGGGAAATGAGCTCAGGTACTTTCGACTGGACAAAATCAATAATTAGAATAATTGCTGCAGCGGCATTATCATATCCAGCTACTTATGCTGCTCAGGAATCTAGTAAACATCGAAGACAAGAGAATTATAACAGAAGAATGGAATTAGAACTTGCTTCAATTAACCCATTTATCGAGCTTCTGGATGAAGCAAAGAAAAAAGAAATAAAAGAGAGACTTGTTGAAAGGTACTTTGGCAATAATCATTCACTAGATTCCGTTGACAAAAGGGGAGAGGTTGATATTCCAGTAAGCGCATTTGAAAAAATTATTAAAGCATTAGAGAAAATAGTTAGTAAATAAAGCACAGTGAAAAACAACTAAGGATTATTGCTATTCGCAGCACAATTCTGAATGTTTTTAAAAGAATCTTATGTAGACAAATCAGGATATGATATAACCTTTACTATTGTGTATGACTTTAGAAGAGTTAGGAGACACTTATTCATAGATATTGTAAGAACCCAAAACAAAAACCACCCCCACACCATTTCAAAACACCATCTCCCAAATAAAGTCCACCCAAAAAAGCCCCATTGTTTTCTTTGTTTTGAATATTGACTTTTGAGAGTTGTATATTATTTGTGACTTAGGTTTTGATAATTGTGATTTCAGGTTTCGGTTTTCCTTTTCTTGCTTTTATCAGTAAATTGCACCTTCTTTTACACGATGTCAGATTTAATATCAACACATAAAAAACTAAAATCATGAAAAGGGTTTACAGCACCATACTTATCGCACTATTGGTTCTGCCTTCTTTGGCAGGATCGTTTGAGAAACATTTTACTGACAAGACCATGCGTCTGGATTATTACCACACCGGAACAGCCACGGAAGAGCATTTCGCCTTTGACGGCATTGTTTCTGACGGTCCCTGGGCGGGGTCGCTCACACAGCTTGAGGATGAGCTGCGGCTGGGGAAATACTTTTTCGAGGTAAAAGATCCCGAAACGGGCAAGGTGCTCTATTCGCGGGGATACTCGAGCATATACGGTGAGTGGGAAACCACACCGGATGCTAAAGAGAACTGGG
>JASMTM010000100.1:0-3382 GCA_041694295.1 Petrotogales bacterium | reverse complement strand
TTTTCTAAGTCAGAATTTATCCATTCTTTAGTAGCAAAATCAGCATTGTATTCAAATACTTCTTTGAATCTTTTTGATTTACGACTAGAATCCTTAACGCTTACTACATCATCAACTTCCAACTGATATGAAGGAATATCAACTTTGCGACCATTCACTTTTATATGTCCATGAAGAACAAATTGTCTTGCTTCATTACGTGAACTAGCAAAACCCATTCTGAAAACAATATTATCCAGCCTTCTTTCTAGAAGCTGTAAAAAGTTTTCACCAGTTACACCTGGAGTGTTTTCAGCAGTTTCAAAATAGTTGCGGAACTGCTTTTCCATAATTCCATAAATCCTTCTTACTTTTTGCTTTTCTCTTAACTGTGAACCATACTCTGATACCTTTTGACGACCCTGACCATGTTCTCCTGGAACATAAGGTCTGCGATCAAAAGAACACTTATCACTATAACAGCGGGCGCCTTTAAGATAAAGTTTTTCTCCTTCACGCCTGCATAATTTACATACTGAACCTGTATATCTTGCCATTTTTACACCTCAACTTTCCTAATAATTTGTTATATACGTCTTCTTTTCGGTGGTCTACATCCATTATGTGGAATTGGAGTGATATCTTTAATTAAAGTCACATTTAACCCAGCTGCCTGTAGAGTTCTAATAGCAGACTCTCTACCTGAACCAGGGCCTTTAACAAAAATTTCTATTTCTTTCAATCCCATATCCTTTGCTTCATCAGCAACATTTTCTGCTGCAAGTTGAGCGGCAAAAGGAGTGCTTTTTCTTGAACCTTTGTAACCAACTTTACCTGCACTTGACCAGGCAACGACTTTTCCTTCTGTATCTGTAATAGAAATAATAGTATTGTTAAAAGTTGATTTAATATGAGCCTGACCTTTTTCTATATTTCTTTTAACTTTTTTTCTTCTTCTTGTTTTCTTTTTAGATTTAGCCATTAATTAAATTACCTCCTTACTTAAGTGGTGCTGCTTTTTTAGAAACACCAACAGTCTTTTTAGGTCCTTTACGTGTACGAGCATTTGTTTTAGTTCTCTGACCGCGGACAGGTAATCCTCTGCGGTGACGAAGTCCTCTATAACATCCAATATCCTTAAGTCTTTTGATATCAGCTCTTTTTTCTCGCCTCAATTCACCCTCAACGATATAGTTGTTGTCAATTTCATTTCTCAGGCTGGATATTTCTGCTTCAGTCAAATCTTTGACTCTAGTATCTGGATCAATACCAGTACTGTCCAATATATTTTGAGAAGTAGTTTTACCAATACCATAAATGTATGTCAAACCAATTTCTACCCTTTTATTTCTGGGAAGATCAACACCTTCTATTCTAGCCATGATTTCACCTCCATAATTTTATCCTTGACGCTGTTTATGCTTTGGATTTTCACAAATAACCATTACTTTTCCTTTTCGTCTAATTACTTTACATTTATCACAAATCGGTTTTACAGATGGTCTTACTTTCATTAACAATCACCCCTTGTGGTAATTTATTTCGCTTTATGTCGATAAGTTATCCGGCCGCGACTCAAGTCATAGGGAGAAAGTTCTACAGTTACCTTATCACCAGGTAAAATTCGTATAAAATTCATCCTCATTTTTCCTGAAACATGAGCCAGAACTTTATGTCCATTTTCCAGTTCTACTCTAAACATAGCATTTGGCAGAGGTTCAACAACAGTACCTTCTACTTCAATAGGATCTTCTTTTGCCATAAAACTATTTAGCCTCCTCTTTTTTTAAATATTCTTTTAGGATTTTGCGGACATCTGAACTCCGCACTCTTTTTTTTCTATCTAACATATCTAAAAATTCTTCTGAAATATAGCCAGTGCTTTTTAAATGTCTGCTGTTTTTAAATTTTGGATTATTGAATTTTCTATTAATACCATCAACAACTTTGATTTTTTTATTCGATTCAATATTTACAACAAGATAAAAAGAATCTTTATCTCTACCGGCAGTTGATTTTACAACTTCTCCGACTTCAAAATCATCTTGCAAATAAATCACTCTCTCTTTATCTTAATTATAATAACACACACTGAGTATTATACCACATATAAGTTAAATTCTGCAATTAAACTTAATTCTGGCTTAAAATTTCTACACCATGATTAGTAATAGCAATTGTGTGTTCAAAATGAGCAGACAAAGTTCTGTCTTCTGTTACAACAGTCCAACCATCTTCTAATGTTTCTACCTCAAAGCCACCAACATTAACCATTGGTTCAATAGCAAGAGTCATACCATTTTTGAGTTTTGGACCTTTACCTGCTGGACCAAAATTTGGTATCTGCGGATCTTCATGCATCTTTCTGCCAATACCATGGCCAACATAATCGCGAACAACAGAAAATCCATTAGCTTCAACATATTCTTGTACAGCATGTGAAATATCAAATAATCTATTTCCAATTAAAGCTTTTTCTATTCCAGTAAGAAGAGATTTTTCTGTTACATCTAATAATTTTTTGGCAACTTCAGAAACTTCACCGACTGGATAAGTTCTGGCAGCATCTCCATTAAAACCTTCAAAAAAAGTTCCAATATCAACGCTAACTATATCACCATCTTTTATAATTCGATGGCTGTCTGGAATACCGTGAACTACTTCTTCGTTTATTGAAATACAGATGGAAGCAGGAAAGCCTTGATATCCCTTAAAAGAAGGGACTGCACCTCTGCTCCTTATGTATTCATCAGCAATTTTATCTAATTCTGCAGTAGTCATTCCAGCTTTTAACTTTTCTGATAAAAGCTTATGCGTATCTGCAACAATTTGATTTGCCTCACGCATTATATCAATTTCTCTTTTTGATTTCAAGATAATCATTAATAATGCGCCTCAACTAATTTGAGTAGTCTCTGATGCACATTTTCAATGCCACCAGTACTCTGAACTTCTTCAAGTATTTCTTTTTTTCTGTAGAAATCTACAAGTTTTTTAGTTTTTTCTTTATTTACTTCAATTCTTTTTTCTACAGTTTCTTTTGTATCATCACTGCGCTGGATTAACTTACCACCACATTCATCACAAATACCCTCTTTTTTAGGAGGATCATTTTTAATATGGTAAGTAGCCCCACAGTCCTCACATATACGACGGCCTGATAATCTTTCGATTAATATTTCTTTTTCAGCCGTCAGATAAATAGCTAAATCAAGCTCTTTATTTTGTTTAGAAAGTATGCTGTCAAGAGCTTCTGCTTGTTTTATAGTTCTTGGGAAACCATCTAAAATAAATCCGTTTTCACAATCTGATTTTCCAAGCCTTTCTTCAACAATTCCAATTGTTACTTCATCAGGAACAAGCTCTCCTGCCTCAATGAAAGACTCAGCTTTTTTACCCAGTG
>JASMTM010000099.1:0-2857 GCA_041694295.1 Petrotogales bacterium | reverse complement strand
CTACCGACTGAGCTACCTCGCCAAATGAACTGGTGGAAGCGACAGGGTTCGAACCTGTGACCTCTTGCTTGTAAGGCAAGCGCTCTCCCGCTGAGCTACGCTTCCACCCTTTGGCGCTCCCAAGGGGATTTGAACCCCTGCCGCCGGCTTGAAAGGCCAGTGTCCTAGACCGCTAGACGATGGGAGCCAAAAGGCACTGATAATTATCATACACTAAAATAAGATCATGGTCAAGAGGTTTAGCACCATTTGTACTTTTTAACAACCCTTTGGATACATAGCTTAGATGAAATTTGCGGTTCATGATAGAATTTCTTTGGAGGGAGTGATCTCAATGCCCATAGACTTTAGGATGACCAAGAAAGGTTTGATTCTGCTTATAGAAGCATATAACTCTATTGATTCCTTAAAGCAAGAAATAATGCGGAAATTCAGTGATGCTAGTGACTTTTTTTCAGAAGGTGATGAAATTTCACTGATGCTTACACAGGATACAAGCAAACCCGACGATATTGTTAAAATTGTATCATTGCTCAATAGTATGGGGTTACGGGTGAAGGATATCCTCGTAGGCGATCTGGATCAAACTGAAGTAAACGTCGGACAAAGGTATGATCTTGTTAAAGAGAAAGTAACTGAAGTTAGAGGTGCCCAAGTTATAAAAAGAAATCTTCGCTCGGGGCAGATTGTAGTACACAATTATGATGTGTTCCTTATCGGTAATATGAATCCTGGTGCAGAGATTATTGCAGGTGGTAGTATCATAATTTTTGGTAGTGCCCGTGGAGTATTAAGAGCAGGTTACTCTGTTGGAGAAGATGCAATAATAGGTGCTCTCGATCTAAAGCCTTCTTTAATACAGATTGCTGGAAATATTTCACAGGGAAGCGACTTTTTTGATGTGCCTGCTGTTGCACACATAAGGACAGGACGTATAGTTGTTGAAGAATATGAAAATGTAAGATTTGAAACAAAGGAGGGAACGTTTTGAAGACTTCTGATTTACTAATGGAACTTTCAAATGCATTTGGCCCTGTTGGATATGAAGAGGAGGCAATTGATGTTATCAAAGAAAAGATAAACCCCTTTGTTGATGATGTCTATGTTGATAACATAGGAAATCTGATTGCTCATAAAAAGAGGACTGGCAAAAAAATTGCTTTCTTCACACATATGGATGAGATCGCTCTTGTAATATCAACAGTTGACGAAAAAGGTTTTGCGCGATTTGATACCATGGGCGGCATTGATCCAAAAATACTCATTTCACAAAGGGTTAAAATCAAATCCCGCGACGGTAAAACTAGAACGGGAATAATTGGCATGCTTGCCCCTCACCTTCAGAATAAGGAAACCAGAAAAGAAGTTCCGCATTTTGATGATTTGTTTATTGACGTTTCAATGAACCCTGACTATGAGAAGGTAAACGCTGGTGATCTCGCATTAGTAGATATTACATCGTTTAAACTAAAAGATAAGGTTATAGGTAAAGCATTAGATGATCGTGCCTGCTGCGCAATATCAATACTTCTGGCAGAGCAGTTTGACAAATATTCCTCGGTACCCGACCTTTACTTTGTTTTCACAACGAGGGAAGAAGTTGGTGGACTCGGGGCGCAGGTTGCTTCACAAACCATCCAGCCGGATCTGGCAGTTGTTATGGACGTGACACAGGATAGCGAGGATTCAGGTATTTCGATGGGAAAGGGACCTGTTCTTGGTGTTGGTGGACCCATTGTCCATAAGAAATGCTTCAAAGACCTAAAAGATACTGCAAAGAAGAACAACGTTCAGATACAGTATGAATACACACCGGGACGATCAGGCACCGATGCTGATAGCGTTCAAATTGCGGGTAAAGGTGTTCCCACACTAATACTATCTATACCTCAAAAACATATGCATTCCCCTGTTGAGGTAATAAACCCTAAAGATGTTGAAGAGTCGGTTCGTTTACTTGAATCATTTGCTGTATCATTAAAAGAAGGTGAACCAAATGAAGTTTAAAAGACTAAAAAAACTAACAGAATTATATGGAATTTCCGGATTTGAAGAACCCATTGCTGAATTTATTGAAAACGAAATAAAGAATATGGTTGATGAATACTGGAAAGATGAAGTGGGAAATCTTATTGCTCACAAAAAAGGGAAAAATAATAACATAGGCCGATTAATGCTTCTGGCTCATATGGATGAAGTCGGTCTTATGGTAAAAAAAATAAACAAAGATGGAACCCTCGCTATAACAAACATAGGCGGAGTTGATCCCCGGGTTGTAATGGGAAAGAAAGTTAAAATCGGTGAAGAATTAAAGGATGGAATAATCGGATACAAGGCCATCCATGAACAAAAAAGAGAAGAGATATTAAAAAGTCCAAAATACGATAACCTTTGTGTATATGCAGGACATGAAAAAGAAGATGATGCTAAATCTGAATTCAGTGTTGGAGATCCCGTCTTTTTCGATACACAATACAAGGAAATTGGTGATTATGCTATTGGCAAGGCTTTTGATGATAGAAATGGTTGTGAAGTACTCATAAAAATAATTGAATATCTTAAAGAAAATCCAGTTGATTACGATGTATTTTTTGCCTGGGTGGTTCAGGAAGAAGTGGGACTTCGTGGAAGTGGAGTCGCTGCTTCACAAATTGAACCGGATGCTGCTATTGTTTTTGAAGGAACAACAGCTGGCGATAATCCAGAACTTGCTGAAAGTAGATGGGCGGCCAAAATAGGCCAGGGCCCCGTCCTTACATATGCCAATGGAGGACTGGTTCCTGACAGAAAAATATTTGACGTCATCAAAGAAACAGCAAAAAAACATAACATTCCTCATCAATTCAAAGGCAGAACA
>JASMTM010000098.1:0-3240 GCA_041694295.1 Petrotogales bacterium | reverse complement strand
TTTGTGTATACCTATTCTATGAGCGATAGGAGCGTATATGTTTAGTGTTTCGAGTGCCTTTTCTTTTCTTTTTTGTACGTCCTTCAAATGTTCTATTGTTCGCATGTTGTGTAGCCTGTCTGCAAGTTTTACAATAATTATGCGAAGATCACGGGCCATGGCAAGTAACATTTTGCGGATAGTTTCAGCCTTCATTCGAGATTTTAGAGCTTTGCTGCTCAACTTTTCATTAAGTCTCAAATTGCTGATCTTTGTAACACCATCGACAATGCTGGATACATTATCTCCGAATTCCGTACGAATCATATCAAGCGAAACATCGCAGTCCTCTACAACATCATGTAAAAGACCTGCAACTATGGTATCAACATCAGCTTTTAGATCAGCGAGAATCAAAGCAACTTCAACGGGATGGTGAATAAATGAATCTCCTGAATCTCTCATTTGACCTCTATGTTCTGCTTCTGCAAGTTCATAGGCCTTCAGGATCATGTTTCGATCCCTGCGTTTTAAGCGCTTATCAAGCCGGGCAGCTATTTTATCAACAATCTCCTGACCGGTCTTTACATCATAAACCACGTTTTCACCTCGGTTTTTGCACTTATAAATATTTTATCATGATTAAGCTTAACTGTTTAATGTACATTAAGACTGTAAAGCGCGTAGGATTTGCTTTAACACACAATACAATTATATGTTTAGATCAGTTTTATGATGACCAATTGCAATAGACATGAAGTAGGTTTGTTGATCAGAATAGGAAAGCCCTTATTGCATTCACTATAACCACTGCAATGAGAAACAGTTTTAAGAATTTGATTCCTTTAGATATCGCCAGTTTAACAGCAAGGTAAGCTCCTGTCATATTACCCAGTGCCAGCATAATTCCCAGAGGCACATTTACCAAACCATTGTAGAAAAATATAATCAATGATATACACGTGTAGATAAGTACTATGCCAACTTTTATCGCATTTGTCTTTATCAAATCCGTTCCTATAAAGAAAGTAATGGCAGTAATCAACAAGAAACCTATCCCAGCTTGGATAAAGCCGCCATAAATTCCAAGTCCAAAAAAAGCAATATATTTAAGAATAACCATACCCTTCCCATTTATGTTACTTGAAACCTTTGGTTTTTTGATTACAAATATGACCATGATTACAAGTATTATTCCTATTACTTTATTTAATAGGTCCTCGTTAAGATCTACTGCAATAAAAGAACCAATTACAGCACCACATGCTGCCACAATTCCAAGTGGCAGTGATATTTTGAATGCTTTTACACCTTTCCTTTCAAAGCTGGACACTCCAACTATATTTTGCAGTAGAATAGCAATTCTGTTAGTTCCATTGGCAAGATCAGCTGGCAATCCATAGAACATGAGAATTGGAAGTGTAATCATAGAGCCTCCTCCAGCGAGGGTGTTAATAATCCCTGCTAGTGCTCCTCCAGCATATATCAATAAGTATCCGAGTATATCCATAGCCACCACCATTTTTATGTTTTTTTAAGTGTATCATGAAATCAAAAAATAAAAGAATCGCTTAAGTGAAAAAAACATTGTTATCATAAAATAGTATGAGCTTGTATAATATAGTTATAAAAACATATATTGAATATAAATTGAATGAATAAATATATATGTTAGTAAGTTTAGGTTGAATATACTACATATAAAATGGTATAATTTCATTGCATTACATATAAGCAATTGTATATTTATGGGAGGTATATACTATGCCAAGTACTGTAAATATAATAGATGTCTTGAATATACTAGGGAATCTTGAAGATGAAGCAAAAAATTCCACAAGAGAAAGATTCTATAAAAATTATCTGGCGAAAATAAACGAACCTTCTGTGATTTTAGAAGAATCACAAGAGATATACAGTGCATACTGGTCAGCAAAATCCAATAAAGAAATGTACCAGAAAGCCTATGGCGATCTTGTAAACCGACTTGGAGAGATTACCGGATACAATGTAGAATATTCTAAATACGGGAACAGGGAAAGAGTAACTGGGGTCTGGAAAATAGGTTCAGAGAATATCTTAAATATTGCTGCATTCATACCGGAGGATGTGAATAATCTAAAGTGGGTTTCAAGGCATGCTTTGCTTGTTTTACCGGAGGAATTTAATTTAGATAGACCTTTTGTAACTCTTCCGAAATTAGTTGATTTTTTCAATATGATCCTTCAGATAAATCTTCCATTGGGCTCTGTAACTAATGTCCTATCGATAGATAACAACTTTGATAAAAAACTGGTTCCTACAATGGAACTTGTATTTCTAGCGTTCAAAAAGGAGTTGTCAAGCGAAACATCAAAATATTCTATGAGTGCCGAATGGTCCAAAGAAGAGCTCAAAAAACTTCTTAAATCTGTTAAAGAACCTACAAGAGAATTTATCAAAAGCCTAATTGACAAGCCAAAAACTGCGAAAGAACTTTTTGAAGAAATGAATGAACGACTACCGGATGAAAAATCACTAAAAAGTCCAATGGCAATTGGTGCAATTATGGGTGCATTATAAAAACACTATGGTGGCATCAAAGAAAAGATTGTAGAACGTGATGGAAACGCCTATAAACTTGTAGATAAATATAGAGATAATTTATCAGAATTGCTAAGCCAGTGATATGCAGTGTTACGAAGCTATTTTTGCGAGAATGCGTTTTAAGCACTATTTTTAGAACATAAATATAAAAACTCGAGATAAACTAAATTAACCTCTCTAGACGCAATTTCGTAAGTGTCGTATGTAAAGTATTCATAAAGCGCGTTGTAGGCATTTTGTTACAAGTTATCTAATGTGGTAGAATAATTAGGCGACATAATTACCATTATGTCTCCACTTTTTATATGAGGGGGTTACTTCATGGAATATCGAAAAGCTATGGAAAAATTCCAGGATTACATGGAGTATGTTAGAAATTTATCAAGAAATACCGTCGAAGCATATATAAGGGATCTGAAAAATTATGAAAAGTTCATTGATAAAGAGAAACTTGATTATAAAGATGTGTCTAGGCGCGATATAGAAAAGTATATGCAGTCACTGTCTCGTGGTGAAGTAACCAGCAGAAAGCTTTCTCCGTCAAGCATAGCGAGAAACTTATCTTCAATAAGCACGTTCTACGCTTTCCTTCATTTGAGTAACGTTGTTCAGACAATCCCAACAGAAATGGTAAGAACCCCAAAAAGAGGTAAACCACTTCCAGAGTATGTTAGC
>JASMTM010000097.1:0-6699 GCA_041694295.1 Petrotogales bacterium | reverse complement strand
AAATGAAAAACCAATCCAAATAGTTACCAAGAAGTTAATCAGTTTCTTCATGATATGCTTTCTCCCTGTTAATTATTTCCCCGTTTTTTAACAAGAATAAATCAACATTGTCTAGTGTTTCATTAATAATAGCACCCACGTCTATCTTACTTTCTTGATTTCTGACAAGATGAAGTTTGGCTTTCGTGACAGGGTTTGATGGTAGAAACATCACACAACAATCTTCGTAAGGCCTTGATGATATTTTAAATGTATCAATAGCTTTTGCCTTTTCTACTATATCCAGTTTATCAAATCCTATTAGTGGTCTTAGCACGACACTTTCTGAAACATCTCCAATTACTTTGATATTTTCAAGGGTCTGACTTGCTACCTGCCCCAGATTTTCTCCTGTGATTAAAGCTTCATATCCCTTTTTCTTACAAACAATATCTGCAATTCTCATCATCGCTCGTCTCTGAATAACAAGGCTGTATTTTTCCAGGACATTTTTATGTATCGAAGATTGTGCTTTAGCAAAATTTACCGAATAAATTTTTAATGTGCGACCACCTGTGAATCTAGTTAACTCTTTCCCAAGGTCCAGGACTTTCTGTAAAGCCTTTTCTCCAGTAAAAGGAGGACTTCGAAAGTGAATAGCATCAACAACCAGTCCTCTTTTCATTGCATACCATCCAGCAACGGGGCTATCCAGCCCTCCTGATAATAATAGCAACGCTTTACTGCCGGTACCTACGGGAAGTCCTCCAGGTCCTCTTTTCTTCTCTCCTGTTATTATAACGTGATTTTCTCTTATTTCTGCATTAATGATAAAATCTGGCTCGTGTACATCTACCTTCAATGAGTCATGATTCCTCAGAACCCTTCCTCCAAGCCATGCGCTAAACTCCAGACTGTTCATAGGATAATTCTTGTTGGCACGCTTTGTTTCAACTTTAAATGTATTCAATCCTCTAGTAATTTTTTCCCCGGCGATTATGAGTGCTGCCTCTTCAATTTCTTCAGGGTCAAGAGAACATAACTTTCCAGCATTGAAATTTTGTATGCCAAACGTGCTTTTTAAAACGTGTTCCACGTTTTTGTTGAATTCACCATCAATAAATATTCTTCCTCTTTCTTTCCATATATGATATGAATCTAATTGGCTGGAGATGTTTTTGATTAGCTGATCTTCGAATTTTCCTCTGTTTCTGCCCTTTAGGCCAATTTCTCCATATCGTACGACTATGATACTTTTCATTTATAACCTCCCGTTCCATATCTCATTAACAATGATATAATAATTCTGCTTGAATATCATCGATGGGAGGTAATATTTATGAAGAAGTTGGTATTTGTTTTTCTTTTAGGAATATTGTTAACAGTCACTGCGTTCTCAATTGACTACGAGGAAGCTTATCAAAGATTCATTGTAATTCGATCATCTCAAAATCCTGAAGAAATGAAAGGATTGATCGAAGAGCTGGAAAATGAAGAAAAGGTATTTGAAAATGTAAAGTTTTTGACATTACTAGCTGATTGCAAGAGAGAATATGCAAACTGGGCACCAGAAGAAGAAAAGGTTGAAAATTATGAACGTGCCAGAGAGCTTGCAGAAATGGCCATTAAAATGGATCCGGAATATGGCTATGCATATTATGTGGCAGGCGCTTCTATTGGACAGCTGGCAGAGTTTGCAGGTATAGTGAAGTCGCTATTTATGCTGGGAGATTTTGATCATTTTATAGAAAAAGCAATGGAACTTATGCCCGAAAACAATATGCCTTTTTTAGCAATGGGTATGAGATACAGAGATACTCCATGGCCTTTTAAAAATTATGATAAGTCTGAAGAACTTTTGTTAAAGGCTATAAATCTTGAACCTGATTACATAAATTCTTATTATGAGCTTGCATTGCTTTATGAAAACTGGGGAAAAATGGATAAAGCAGCAGAGTACTATGAGAAAATTCTTGAAATGCCTATACAGCCAGAATTTGAAGCTCAGGGAAAAGAATCAAAAGAAAACGCTGAAACGTGGTTAAAGGAGAATGGATACAAATAAAATATGCGCTCATCTCTAATACGTTATATTTTTGCTGTCATACCAGTCTTACTGATTAATACACTGCAGTTAAACGCATATTATGTAGTTTTAGTGTCGGCTGTACTGGTTTTAGGAACTTTTCTCAGTAAAGAAAAAGGATGGATTGTAGGTTTACAGGGGCTAACATTATTATTAATATATGCCTTTGCTATGTTTTCCTATCTAAGAGAAGGCGGAATAGCGGATAGGCAAATGTCTTTGTTGCTCTTTTCTCTGGGATATTTTTTCTCTGGTCTGGAGGGATTTTTTTCATATAAAAAGATCTCGGTTTTCTTTGCAATAATTTTTTGGAGTTTCATTGCTCTGGGTTTAAGTCTTGTATCTTATGAAAAAATGGGATATGGAGGAATCGTTCTGGCTGTTGGTTTAATAACGTTAATAATGTTTCAGGATATTAGAAAATTATTGGTAAGGATAAATCAAAGAAAAAGCGACAGTAAACAGGAGTGATTTTTTTGCCACGAAAAACGGTTTGTGTAGGTAGTGCACAGTTTAATGCGCTTGGGGACCTTCCCGGTCATAATCTGGAGATCGCAATGGATATGGTTGATACCCTGGTGGATAAAGGAGCAAAACTTGTTCTACTTCCAGAAATGTTTAATTCTGGATATGGTTCGGATAAAAAAACAATAGAAACAGCTTTAGAAATGTATGACGAAACCCTGGAAACTCTTTCAGCGCTATCAGATTACAATGACATAGCGGTAGTGGCGGGAATGATTAGAAAAATAAAAAACGGTTATACAAATTCCACAGCAGTTTTCAAACCTTATGAAGAGCCAATTTTCTACGATAAAATTCATTTGTTTAGAACGGAAAAAGAGAGTTTCGTACCAGGAAAAAAACCACTTAGTTTTTCATTTAATGGTATTTCGTATGGAGTAGTTATGTGTTATGAAGTTGGTTTTCCAGAACTATCAAGAATATTATCCAGAGGAGGAGCAGAGGTGTTGTTGATGCCCTTTGCTTTTGGTAAGGAAAGGTACAGAATTTACGATATTGCAACGAAATCAAGGGCTATCGAAAACGGAGTTTATGTGGTTACTTCAAGTCAATCAGGAAAATGTAAAGAAATGGAACTTTTAGGGCATAGCAGGATTGTTTCACCTTCAGGAGAAGTAATAGAAAGCCTTGGTACTGGCGAAGGAATAATGTGGAGTACACTGGATATAAATATAGAGAAACATTATCGTTATGAAGAAACAGGAGACAGTCATGCCTATTTTGCAAACATTAAAGACGATGTGTATACGCTAAAGCTAAATACAGAAAAATCATGACGATCATTGGTGTTGACATAAAACGGTGATTGGGCTAAAATGTGTTTGATTGGGCCGTTAGCTCAAAAGGCAGAGCGGCTGATTCTTAATCAGTAGGTTGCGGGTTCGATTCCTGCACGGCCCACCAGATAAAAAGCAAGAGGAGTCCCGTAACTCCCACCCCCGCTTAAGCTGAGGGGTATAAGAGGTAAAAAATATATCTAGGCGGGGTTCCCCCGCTTATTTTATTTTGTGAGGTGATTAATTATCGGAAGAAACTATTCGAAAGTACCAAAGAACAAAAAGAGTTATGCTCCAAGAAACAACGAGATACGAAGTGACAAGGTGAGAGTAATTGATGAAGATGGTGAACAGATTGGTATTATGCCAACCATTGAAGGGATTAATATGGCCCGTGATAAAGGGTATGATTTGGTGCTGGTGGCTCCAAATGCAAACCCGCCAGTGGCTAAAATAATGGATTACGGAAAGTATAAGTATGAAAAAGAAAAACGTGAAAGGGAAGCAAAGAAAAAATCAAAACAAAATCAACTGAAACAAATGAAGTTTAGATTGGGAATAGAAGATCATGATTTTAACACTAAAGTCGGTCATATAAGAGATTTTCTGGAAGAAGGAAGTAAAGTCAGAGTTGTAATAATGTTTAGAGGAAGAGAAATGGCATTTACTGAAAAGGGCAAAGAACTGCTTGAGCGTATTTCTGATGAATTAGGTGATATCAGTGAAGTAGATAAAACACCCAGGGTAGAAGGACGCGATATGTGGATGATGCTTAAGCCTAAAACAAAGCAAGGAGGAAAGAAAGATGGGAAAAAAGAATAAGATGAAGAGTCATAAAGCAAGTGCGAAAAGGTTTAAGATAACAAAAAACGGAAAAGTCCTTAGACAGCATTCCGGTAGAAATCATAACACAGGAAAAATGAGAGAGAACTACAGCAGGAACGCCCGGACATGGGAAGAAGTAGAAAACAAAAAAGTTGTAAAGAAAATAAAACAGGCAATCCAAAAATAATCGTTATGAGGCGAGAGGTGATATAAATGCGTGTTAAAGGTGGAGTTGCAGCCAAAAAGAAGAAGAAAAAAATACTTAAAGCTGCGAAAGGTTACAGAGGCGCACTTAGCAGGAGATACAGACTGGCAAAACAGTACTATATTAAGTCTGGCGTCTATTCATATTTTGGCAGGAAGCAAAGAAAGAGAGACTTCAGAAAATTATGGATAACCAGAATCAATGCAGCAGCAAGATCTCTTGGCATGAAGTACAATGATTTGATTCACGGACTTAAGGAAGCGGGCATCAATATCAATAGAAAAATGTTGGCTGATTTGGCGGTTAATGATTTTGATGCTTTTAAAGAATATGTTTCTATAGCGCGTGAGAACATCTCAAAGAAGTAATTTATAATTGGCAGGAGGGGCAGTAGCCCCTTTTTTTTGCTAACAAACAGTATAGGAGGTCAAGATATGACAATGAAATTGCAAAGGATTGGAGAAATGGCTTTTCATGTCAAAACTCCTTCAGGACATGATGTTTATCTTGATAGTGGAGAAAATGTTGGAGGTAAAGATAGTGCTGCAAGACCAATGGAATATGTTCTCATTGCTTTAACGGGGTGCACTTCCATGGATGTTGTTTCTATTTTGAGAAAAATGAAAGTCACTGATTATGAGTACTATATGGAAGTTGAAAGTGATCAGAAAGATGAACATCCAAAGGTTTTCACAAGGATCAACTTAAAATACAACTTTATTGGAAAAAATTTGCCAAAGGACAAAATAGAAAAGGCTGTGGAACTTTCACAGAATAAATATTGCTCTGTTTCTGCAATGCTAAGGGAATCAGTTGAACTAACGCACGAAATCAATTATATGGAAAAGTGAGGGATGAAGATGGCACAAAATGATAAATTGAAGGAACGAATGAAAAAGGTAAAAGAAAATCTTAAAACTATTAAACACAAATTACTTGTAATGTCAGGCAAGGGTGGCGTTGGCAAGTCCACCGTTGCCGTTAATCTTGCAGTTGCGCTTGCTGATGAAGGTTATGATGTAGGTTTGCTTGATATAGATTTACACGGACCGAATGTTGCCATGATGCTTGGGATCAAAAATAAACCGGAAGTCCTTGAGGGACAGATTTTACCTCCAGAACCGCTACCAAATCTCAAGGTCGTTTCGCTTGCAAACTTTATTGAAAATGACGTTCCTGTTATCTGGAGAGGTCCAATGAAAACGACTGCAATTTATCAGTTTCTTGGTGATGTTGCTTGGGGCCAACTTGATTTTTTAATAATAGATTCACCTCCAGGTACCGGTGATGAATCATTAACCATTCTTCAGACTATTGAGGACATTAAGTCTTTGCTGGTAACCACTCCACAGAATGTTTCAGCTGGTGATGTGAGTAGGGCCTTTAATTTCGTAAAATCATTAAAAAAGGACGTTATAGGTTTTGTTGAAAACATGTCTTATTTACGTTGTCCAAATTGCGGTGAAAAGATCCTGCTTTTCGGTAAAGGAGCAGGGGATAGACTTTCTAAAGATTACGATATTCCTCTTTTGGAATCACTTCCCTTCGATCCACAGGTTGTGATGAATTCCGATAGCGGAAAGGGTATTGTTTCTCATATGAGGGGTTCTGAGATAGAAAAGAGCTACAGAAAGCTTGTAAAAAGTATATTTGATTCGCTGGAGGGTAATGAGAAATGAACTTCAAGAGCATAACCCTTGAATGGACCGGCAATACTTTGATTTTTATTGATCAAAGAAAATTACCAGTTGAAAATGAACTGGTGATCTGTAGAAACCATGATGATGTGTACAATGCAATAAAAAATATGGTTGTTCGTGGAGCTCCTGCCATTGGCGCAAGTGCTGCTTTTGGTTATTTGCTGGGGGCGATGGAGGTTGATGGTAGTAATTGCAATAAGCTGATAGAACATATGAAATCAGTTAAAGAGCTTCTTGGATCAAGCAGACCGACTGCTGTAAATCTTTTTTGGGCTCTGGAAAGAATGCACTCGAAGTTTGAGAAACTTATACAGAATGAAAAAAATTGGATAGAAGAACTTGAGAAGGAAGCAGTATCAATTGCCCGGGAAGATATCGAAATAAACAAGAAAATTGGTAAAAATGGGGAATCACTGCTTGAAGATGGCTATACGGTATTAACGCATTGTAATGCTGGAGCACTTGCCACTGTCGATTATGGAACGGCACTGGGTGTTGTAAGAGCAGCGATAGAAAAAGGCAAAAAAATATTCGTTTATGCTGATGAAACAAGACCATATTTGCAAGGAGCCAGGTTAACAACATGGGAATTAATGAAAGACA
>JASMTM010000096.1:0-2830 GCA_041694295.1 Petrotogales bacterium | reverse complement strand
GGTAATAAAAGCACATAGTTTAATGAATAATTTTTGAACTTTTTTCATGAGTAAAGAATACTGTCAATCAATAAAACATAGCCTAAAGTATCATATTCTCCTGAGTTTGACAGTTGTAGCGTAAAATTAGAAAAGGTAAGAGCGGAAAGTGGCATAAAAAGCCACTTTTTATTTTTGACAACAAAAATATTTTTAAAATGTAGTAGAGCGCCATGATATCATGTAATTTTTTGAGTTTGACATTAAGTCTATTTATGTAGTATAATTAGTACATGTTTATTAAGACTTCGAAATCTCATGGACGTGAATATGTACAGATAGTTGAATCGTATCGTGAAGAAGGGAAGATAAAGCACAGGACCCTTGTAAATCTTGGTCGTGTTGATTTACTACAGGGAAACGAGAGCATACAGAATCTGGGCAGACGCCTTCTTGAACTGAGCGAAGGAGCAAGTAAGCTTGTCGATTTAATGAATGCTTCACAGGCAAAGATACTTAACTGGGGGTACAAGGTTTACGAGAAAATCTGGAAGAACTTCGAACTGCCGGAAATATTCAAAGATGTTAAGAATTCAAGAAAGATAACATATGATATAGAAGCTACCTGTTTTCGTATGGTAATACAACATCTACTGGATCCAAAGAGTAAGCTTGGGACATATGAGGAACAAGAAAGATATGCCAATCTTCCCAGGGTAAGCCTGCAGCATTTTTATCGCAGTTTGGATGTACTGGTCCAAGAGAAAGAGAAGATAGAACAAAAATTGTTTGAGAGAAACATCACCCTTTTCAACATGAAAGTAGATGTAGTCTTTTATGATGTAACAACCTTTTCGTTTGAGAGTGTGAAGAGAGATTCATTGCGTGATTTTGGATACAGCAAGAATGGAAAATTCAATGAAGTACAGGTAGTGCTTGGACTCTTAATAGACAGTGAAGGACGACCCATTGGATACGAACTCTTTCCTGGAAACACCTTTGATGGTAAGACAATGATAAAAGCATTAGAGATATTGGAGAAACGATTTAAGATAAACAACGTGATTATCGTTGCAGATAGGGGACTAAACAATAAAAAGAACTTAAATCACATCACAGACAAAGGGTATGGATACATAGTAGCTTCAAGATTGAAGTCATTGCCCCGAGCAGTTGTAGAAAAAGCACTTGAACCTGAAGGGTTTACACCCATTAGCGATACTGAAGAAGGTGATTTTAGCTTTAAAGTCATGGATCACAAGAACGTATTCAAAGACAAAGGAAAAACAATAGAACTGGATGAATCATTGGTAATAACATATTCAACAAAAAGGGCAAAGAAAGACATGGCAGAATTGAAACGTTTTGTAGAAAAAGCAACCAAATTACTAAACAGGAAAGGACTAATAACATCATCCCAGAAACGTGGTGGAAGAAAATATCTTAAAGCGACCAAAAAAGCTCCTGTTCAATGGAGTATGGATACAAAAGCCATAGAAAGAGACAAGCGCCTTGCCGGTTACTATGGAATACAGACCAGTGAGAAAAACATGTCACCAAAAGAAATCCTTAATGCATACCACAGTTTATGGAAGATAGAAGAATCCTTTCGCATCATGAAGAGTACATTGGAAGTAGAACCGGTATTTGTCTGGACAGAGCAAAGGATAAAGGGACACTTCATGATGTGTTTCATAGCCTTTCTACTTGAAAGAACACTGGAGTTTCAGCTCAAGAGAAATGGACACAGTGCCAGTCCAAGAAAGATACGAAAAGCCTTAAATGCGCTGAATTTTGTTGAGATAGAAATAGAAGATAAACCATACTACGTAAAGACGAAAGCTCCTTCACTAAGTAACAAGATATTACGTTCTCTTCGTATTGCTCCACCTAAGAATGTTGTTCGGCAGATTCCTTAAAAATTAACCCTAAAAACATCATAATCCACCAAATGTAGTGACAAAATGTCACGCTTCAAATTTTAGATTGGCTTTTTATGCCTGTTTCAAAAATCCAACTGTCAAACTCAGGAAAAACTTACTTAGTTTTCCTAACCGATAATAACACAGGCTGATTAAGGAGTATTAAAAGAAGTTTTGTGAAACTGAAAACAATGAAAAACACAGCATTATTTACTCATGTAAATGCCAAAGAAGGTCAAAAATAACTGTCATTTCATTCGTCTTGGCACTCTGCTAATTTTTCAAAACGTTTTGAGAAATTAGCAATATCATCCATTATCTCTTTTGTATTGTAATTCAGTAAATTATTTGTAAGAGCTACAACAAAAAGACCAGGCTATCCTTTCGGCTTCTTGTTTCGGCTTCTTGCCTTTCGGGGATGTCAAGAAAAACTTTCCCAATTCTTTTTTGAGGGGTGAGCTACATATATTTTACGTCACTTTTTGACCAATTTTCTTAACAACTCTACTGCGCCCGTACTATCTTCAGAATATCCATCTGCACCAATCTCTTTTGCATAGCTTTCACTAACAGGAGCTCCTCCGATAATAACTTTGACTTTATCTTTCAAACCTTCATTTTCAAGCGCCTTTATTACATTGGGCATATTTATCATAGTACTCGTAAGAAGCGCTGAAATGAGCAGAAACTCTGGTTTCTCTTCTTTAACCGCTTTCACAAAAGCTTCTGGTTTTACATCTACACCAAGATCAACGACTTCAAATCCTGCTCCTTTTAACATCATACATACAAGATTTTTCCCGATATCATGAAGGTCACCATCGATGGTTCCTGCAATAACTTTACCAGCTTTCTTCACACCGCCTTTAACCAGCAATGGCTCAATGATATCCATTGAAGCATGCATTGCCTTTGCAGCAACAAGAACT
>JASMTM010000095.1:0-24987 GCA_041694295.1 Petrotogales bacterium | reverse complement strand
TTGATGGCATGCTTGTATACAAGAGTTTGTTCCTCGCCATCTTCAAGCAAAACTGTAAAACTATCAAAGGACTTTATTACACCTTTTGTTTGAAATCCTCCTTCCAGGAAAACTCTAACTTCGATTTTATTAATACGTAATAAATTGAGAAACCTGTCCTGAAGGTTAAACTTCTCAGTCATTCTTATCCCCCCAAATAGATAATAATTTCGACTTAAGTAATTCTACATTGTTATTAAAAGAATCGTTTGTTAAATTGAACCAAATAGCCTCTTTGTATCTTCTAAACCATATTATTTGCCGTCTGGCAAACCTTCTTGTATTTCTTTTTATTAGTTCCACAGCTTCCTCCCAGGATAAGTTTCCATCAAGATAACTGTTTATCTCATTATAACCTATACTCTGCATCGCATTTAAGTCTGGGGAAAAGCCATTATCTCTTAGCTTTTTTACTTCCTTTAACAGTCCTTTTTCCACCATAATATCTACACGTTTGTTTATTCTTTTGTGCAACTCTTTTCTGTCTCTATTTAGTATTATAACAGTAAAACTTTTCGAAGGTTGTGCTTCTTTCTGAAGAATTGATAAAGGTTTACCAGTTGTTAGGAAGACCTCGAGATACCTAATTGTTCTTTTTTTATCTCGTTCATGAAATTTTTCAAAGGCTTCATTATCTACAATTTTCAACAATTTTCTCAATATTCCAGGGTTCTGCTCATCGATAATCCTCAACGCCTTTCTAACATTTGGATTTTTCGAAGCATTTTTAACAAGTCCTGACAGTAATGCTTCAGCATACATTCCTGTCCCACCAGCAGGAACAGGAATTTTATTTCTTCTGATTATGTTATCTATGGTTTTTTCAGCAATTTCTTTAAATTTAAAAACATTAAATTCCTCGTCAGGTTCAACGAAATCTATCATGTGGTGAGGCACTTCATTAACAATTTTTTCATCAGGTTTGGCCGTGCCGATATCCATGTACTTATATATCTGCCTAGAATCAATTGATACTACTTCAATGGGTAGTTCTTTACCAATTTCTATCAATAATTCAGTTTTGCCCACTCCTGTAGGTCCTAAAATCATGGGAATAGTCATAATTCTATCACTCCGTATATAACACCGCTGTTTTTACTGATTTTTTGATATGAAAAATTTGTTTCAAGTTCACTGAACAGCTGATCGGTTATCCTTGATTTAAGCACTACCCTTCTTTTGGCAACTCTTATGAATTCAGTGATATCCTCCTTTGTTAACTGTTCATAGTTGGCGAAATAACGAAGCGGATTGATAGAATCAGATCTGAACTGAGGAATCTCAAACATGGGATCACAGTAGACAATATCGTATGATTTTGAAGCGATATTCCTTATAAAGTATTTGAAGTTCTTATGCAGTAAGACAATACGTTTTGATGCTTCAGAAATCCAGTTATATTTGAAGGGATAATATTTCAGTCCATGTGACACAATTCTAAAAATGTGAATAGATGATTCCAATCCCACAACTTTACCTTTATCAAGATAATGAGAAAGTAGAAGCGCTTCACTTCCCAGTCCGAAAGTGGTATCAAGTATCAGCTCATCGCCTTTAAGTTTCATGCAATCCAAAAGGTTATCATTCTGTCCATTCAAAATATTTTTACGTCTTACCTTTGCTGTCGAAGGATGAAAAAAGAACGAAGAATGGTTAAACTGAATCTTCAACTGATGATTACGATCAAGAACATATATAAAATCTACTTCGCCATTTTTTAGCTTTTTTTTGGCGCAATCCCTTGTTTTGTACGGAATATTAAATTGTCTGGAGAAGCTTTTTGTTAAATTTTCTAACTCTCTGTTTGGCCTGTTCGAAGTTGTAAGAACATATTTCATTCTCTTTTGTCAAGCTCCTCCAGCAATCTTAGCAATTCTTCCACCTGGTCTTCTTTGCTCTCAAGTTCAGATTCAAGCTTTTCATAATCTTCTTTGAGATTTTCGAGTTCTTTTTCAGCTTCTTTATATTTTGAATATGACCTGTAAGAAGTTATTGCAACCATTACAACAAGTAATACGAGAAAAAGTGTAAAAACAATTGAGAATTGATTTCTTCTTTTTATTTCAATCCACTCCTGGAAATTCCTGCGATAAAATATTTCTGAGTTACCAAGAACAATATAACTACGGGAATGATGGAGAATGTCGCGGCTGCCATTAAGAGATTATATTCTGTCCCGGTAGCGCTGCTGAAATTTTGTAGACCAACTGGTAATGTTCTGTATTCCGGGCTCTTGGTAACAATTAATACCCAGAGGAAAGCATTCCAGCTTCCAACAAATTTCAAAAGAGCCCCGGTGATTATGGCTGGTTTAGATAACGGTACCATTATCCTCCAAAGAAACTTCCATTTAGATAACCCATCTATTTTGGCAGCGTCGTAAAGTTCGTTAGGGACCGTCATAAAATGCTGCCTAATGAGAAATATGGCAAATACACTAATTACCCAGGGAACTATAAGAGCGTAATATGTATCAATCCATCCAAACACCGTTAATGTAATGAAATTTGGAACGAGAAGTACTTCTCCTGGAACCATCATTGTTGCCAAAAACAGGGTGAATATAAAGTTCTTGCCAAAAAAATCCATCTTTGCAAAGGCAAAGGCTGCCATTGAAGCAAAAATAATTTCAAGAAAGGTGGTAGTAAGTGCTACAAAGACAGTGTTTGCATAGTATCTTCCAAAAGGAGCAGCATTCCAGGCGCTAACGTAATTCTGAAATAAGTTTGCCATTGTTTCAAGAAACGTGAATTCTGCAATTCCTTTGACAACGGAATCTTTAAACCACACCGCAGCAATATTATTAAACTCAATTTCGAAGGTCTTTGTTCCGGCGGTGTTGTTCCTGCCACGATAGTATACTGCGTTGATTTCTTCTGGTTTTTCAATTATTTTCAGTTCGCTAAGCGCATCAGAATGGATTTTTGCAAATGTTCCAATCCAGCTCGTCTGACTCCATCTCATGGAAATGAGATTCATCAAGGTATTTTCACTGATAACATTTAGAAGACTATCTAATTTGTTTATGCTGGCACTAAATACTACACCCTGTCCACTGCGGTTTCCAGCCTCCTGGAACAATTTTGTGAACTCGTTATAGCTTGGGTTATTACTCATCGTATCATTGATTTTTTCATCAAATTCAGGGTCCTCTATGATCAAAGCTGAACTTTTAAGAAGATTAATGGTGTCCGATATCAGTTCAGATTTTTCTTTTGAATCTGAAAAGTACTCTTCAATTTCACTGTTAAACTCACCATCAAGATATTTAAGCAAGATATTCTGCGCTTTTCTTACATTACCTGGATTCAAATTGTCTCTTAGGTACTTCTTAACTGACTCTGATGACTCCCAGTTTTCAAGTTTGTCCAATAAAACCTGATAAACCTCTTTATCGGTTCGTATTTTCCCCTTTACGAATGTAGATGACAAAACCTCAGTCTGTATATCTTTGTAGTAGTCTTTTACTAAATAATACAAGTTCAAAAGATTACACCACTCCTGCAATGGAGTGATAATATTATTATCGAAAGCGTTTTTAATATTTTTTGAAGCGAGCATTAGCTGCCTGTTATCACTGCTAGATATTTCATCAAAGGCTTTATATATATCTTCTTTTTTACTTTTTGCCTCTTCAAGCGTTGATTCAACAATATGTATAATCTCATCGAGTTCTGTCATTTCAATGAGGACCCCGGAACCTCTTCTATAAGTTCGAATATCAGTTGCGTTTTGAGAAAGCACGTTGAGTAATGGGGCAACACTATCATTTATCTCATTTTTTATATTTTCCTTTATTTGTTTTGTTTCATCGTCATCTATAGGGAAGGGTCTCAGGGAATTTTCAACGATATTTTTGAAGCTTGAACCTGATTTAATAAACAACGTTTCAAGGCTTGAAGAAAGTATGATTCTCCTTGCAAAGGCATCGCTTCTGTATTCAGCAATATCAAAGAAATTTTCGAGAAACACAGAAGGGCTCTCCGTTTTTACATCAAGACTTTTTTTATATGTCTCAGGAAATGTTGCTTTGTATTCTTGATATGTATCTATAATAGCTTGATATTCATTGGTCTTAGGGTCTAACGCGTAATCATCTGGAGAAGCTGTATCGGTATCCTGAAATATCCCGATAGTTATTGTACCTCTTCTAATAGTGTCATCATTTAACTTCAATACCAGAGTATTGGCTCCTGTAGTTTCACCAATAAGCGAGGCGAAGTTTTTAAATTGATCGAGACTCAAGGTTGATAGATCAAGACCACCTGAAGCTCTATACTGTTTTTGAAGCTGGAAATCAATTTCTGACTCTGCGTTTTTTGTTGTCCATTTTGGTGGCCATGTTGACACTTCGCTTGAAGCTTTAAATGATGTATCAACCATCCAGGCAAAAGGGATTAGCATTATGAAGGCGCCAGCAATAATCAAGATGTATATAAAGATTTGAGTTAAAGACTTTGTAGAATTTTTCACTTCAAATCACCCTAAGATTCGTAATGTATTCGTTTTTGGCCTACTCTAAACTGAATAAAGGTAAGGCCAAGAATAATAAGGAATAAAATATATGCTCCGGCACTTGCCACACCCATTCTTTGTTCATTGTAGAACTTTTCGAACACATAATACACAAGCGTTAACCCGCTTTGATTAACAGGGCCCGGAAGTCCCTGATAGAGTATGAATATCTGCGAAAAAACCTTGAAAGAACCTATCATAGTGATTATTAGTACAAAGAATGTCGTTGGTGATAGCAAAGGCCAGGTAATGTGCTTAAATTGCTGCCAGTTATTTGCTCCATCAACCCTAGCTGCTTCGTAGTATGATCTGTCTATACTCTGTAAACCTGCTAGAAATATTACCGCTGTATATCCCAGATGCTGCCAGACTGAAACAATTGCAATTGTTGGAATTGTCCATTGTTCCTCTTTCAACCAAGCTATCTTATCTATACCAAACCATGAAAGAAAGTAATTAATCAGTCCGAATTGGTCGTTAAACATCCATTGCCATACAAGTGATACAGCAACGACAGAGGTAACAAAGGGAATAAAGTAAGCTGTTCTAAACAACGACCGCAATTTTATCTTTTTATTTAACAGCAATGCCACAACAAGCGCAATTGCTATCTGCGAAGGAACAGCCAGCAAAACATAATATATGGTATTGTAAGTTGCCTTTATGAAATCAGAACTTTCTTTGGCAAGCGTAAAATAGGTTACTAGGTCATCTCCAGCAGGAACAAGAATGGTAAAAGTAAAAACAAAAATAAGTATAACCAGAATCAACGTAATCCAGCTTCTGGATCTCATTATATTGAGATGCTCGTCGTTGCTCTTTTTAAATATGATACCTCCAGAAATTGCTATAAGAGCAAGAGCAATAATAAAGTGATACCATGAAAAAACTTCTTCCGGCCATATATTTTTAGAGATTATCATCGTTATCCAAAGAAATAAAGTAATGAGGTACGGTAATAAAAATTTCCTGGAAGGTTTGTAGTATTCGGTGAATGACGAGGCGATATAATACAGGAATCTGACTAATATTATAGCTCCAAGAATGTAGGCTATTGTGTTTACCGTTGCGTAAATAAAATTCAAGCTGATGGGATATGAGAGTCTGAAAAGTTCTTTATAATTATCCAGACCAATGAAGTAACGGTCGGCACTTGTATAGTCCCATTTGAAGAAACTTAGAACCAGCGAAAAACCAATGGGCCAGAAAATAAAGATTCCAAGAACAATAAATGATGGCAACAAAAAAAGATAAGCTTGAAAGGTTTCTTTCCAATATTTCTTGGAATATTTTTTATTAGCCACAAAAAACCCTCCCGGAAGCTAAATCATAAAATTATATCACGAACTTCTTAGTGCTTTCAGGACACGTATTATTTTTTGATTTTGTTCTATATCATGAACTCTAATGAAATTAACGCCCTTTAAAAAAAGGTAGGCTGTTATAGCCAGTGTACCTTCAAGTCTTTCCTCAACAGGTAGATCTAAAATGTTTCCTATAAAACTCTTTCTTGAATGACCAACAAGAACCGGATATCCACTTCTTATAAACACATCAATATTTCTCAGTAGTTCAAGATTATCTTCATGATTCTTGCCAAAACCTATTCCGGGATCGATTACAATGCTTCTTTTGTCTATACCACCAGCAATTGCTTTTCTCGCTCTTTCAAATAAAAAAGAACTTACTTCTTTAATAACATTAACATAATGAGGATTTTTTTGCATATTTTTTGGTCGTCCCTGCATGTGCATTATTATTACAGCAGCCTGGTATCGACTCGCCATCTGAAGAAGTTTTGGGTTTTCCAGTCCTGATATATCATTTAATATGTCAGCTCCAGCATTCATGGCAGCTTCAACTGTTTCCGGATGATAAGAATCCACAGAAATAAGCAAATCAGGAAAGTTACTCTTCACTTCTTCAATCACTGGAACAACACGATCGATTTCAGTTGAATAGGCCACTGGTTCAGCCCCGGGCCTTGACGATTCTCCTCCGATATCTACAATACGCAAGCCCATATCAACCAAATGCGAAATAGCCCTGACAATCTTTTCTTTGTCAGAATATCTACTCTCAGGATAAAATGAATCAGGGGTTACATTTATGATACCCACCAACTCAGTATCTTCAAGGTAATGTTTTTTACCTTTAGCAAGAATTTCCATAGTTATCTACTCCATTTCTTATGGAGTTAATAAATTCAACGAACAGCGGATGTGGATCACTCACTTTTGATTTGAATTCAGGGTGATACTGTACTCCAACGAAAAAAGGATGTTCATATAGCTCAACAGCTTCAACAAACTTCGATTTTGCGGAAATAAAAAACTTGGTGTTTGATTTTTCTTTAGCATTTTCCGTATACATAAATCTAAAAGCTTCGAAATTGACTTCATAACGATGTCTGTGCCTTTCAACTATCTCATTTTTTCCATAAATATTGGAAAGTTTTGATAACGGCGTTATTATCATCTCTTGATTTCCAAGCCTCATAGTTCCACCAAGGTTCATAATTCTTTTTTGTTCTTCCATCAGATCTATCACCGGGTATGGAGTATCAGGATTAAACTCGGTGGAATTAGCGTTTTTCATTTTGTGGACATTCCGTGCGAATTCAACTATCATAAGCTGCATACCAAGGCAGATACCCAAAATGGGAACGCGATTAATTCGTGCATATTTGATCGTTTTGATTTTGCTTTCGATGCCTCTTTCTCCAAAACCTCCGGGAATAATTATCCCGTCATAAACTTTAAGTCTATTTTTAAGCTCGTTATCGTCTATTTCATCAAAGTCATGCACATTAATTATTTCTGGTTTTTCAACGCCACAGAGTAATATGCTTTCACTTATGCTTTTGTATGCGTCTTCTGTTTCTGTATATTTACCAACAATAGCAATTTTTAAATTATCAAAATGTACTGGATATGACCAGTTGAATTTATTGTTTAACTCAAGACCTAATTCTAAAGCGATTATGTTGTGGATGTTTTGTGAGTAAAGAATTGATGGTATTTCATATACGTTTGAAACATCCGGGAGGCTGAAAATATTCTTTCTTTTCACACCACCAAAAAGGGAGATTTTATCCAATTGCTCATCCTCGAGCGCTGATTTTGAGCGTACAACAATTGCGTTTGGATGTATGCCTATTCTTCTTAAAAGCTGTATAGATTGCTGGGTAGGTTTTGTCTTAAATTCTCTCGAAGCTTCAAGATAAGGAACATAAGTAACATGAACAAAAAGAAAATTCTCAGAACCTTGTTCTAAAGCAAGTTCTCTTATGGCTTCTAAAAATATTTCAGCTTCAATATCTCCAACTGTTCCACCAATTTCGATCATTACCACATCACCAGGAATTTGTATTATTCTGTCTTTTATCTCATTTGTGACGTGAGGTACTACCTGGACTGTAGCACCAAGATATTCTCCCCTGCGCTCTTTCTCGATGATTGTTTTGTAAATTTGACCTGCTGTCAAATTATTGGTGCGTTTCATTTCTTTTCCCAGAAACCGTTCATAATGGCCCAAGTCAAGGTCAGCTTCGTAACCGTCCTCGGTTACAAAAACCTCTCCATGTTGATTGGGGTTCATGGTTCCAGCATCAATATTCAAATAAGGATCGATCTTCAATGTATTTATTTTTAAGTTACATTCTTTAAGAATCCTTGCCGTAGATGCTGAAAGAATACCTTTTCCAACACCACTTAATACTCCACCTGTAACAACAATATACTTTTTATCCACTGCAACGTACCTTTTTCTTAAGAATTGATTTTATCCTTGAGATATCCTGCTTGTGTTCTTGATCTTTACCGGGTGTTTCAAGAATTAAGGGTTTTTCTCTAAAATATTCATATGATAAGAAGCAGGCGAATCCTGAGTCTCCAATATAACCTTCACCAATTCGTTCGTGTCTATCCTTAGCAGAACCTGGAGGAAATTTAGAATCATTCAGATGAATCATTTTGACTTTGTTTAAACCAACTGTTTTATCTATTTCATCCATCAGGTTTTCCATTCCGGATTTTGATGTAATATCGTAGCCGGCGTCAAAACCGTGACAGGTGTCATAAGTAATACCAAATTTTTCAGAAAAAGAAACTAGATCAAGAATTCTTTTTAACTCTTCGAACGTACTTCCAATATTTCCGCCTTTGGGAGAAACATTTTCAAGAAGCAAGACTATGTCATCTGATTCACTTTCATTAAGTACTTTGTCAAGCCCTTTAGCCAGTCTATCCAGTCCGCCTGACAAACCCTTTCCTAGATGGCTACCAGGATGAAAGTTCAAGTATTTGAGACCATAGGAAGTGACAGTGTCAATTTCTTCTTTCAGTAATTTTACAGATTTTTCCCAAACTTCAATTTTTGGACTGGCCAGGTTTATGAGATAACCCGAATGAACGAGCACTTCCTCATTTGTAAATCCAGCTTTCTTCATAGAATTTTTGAATCTGTTAATTTCTTCGGGAGTGGGAAATCTTGCTTTCCATTGTGACGGACTATGAGGAAATATCTGGAACGCTGTTCCACCGATTTTTAAAGAATTTTCTGGTACTTTATGGTATCCCTTGGACGTTGACATGTGAGCGCCTAAAATTAACACTTTGTTCCCTCCGTTCTCATTCGTCCAGTTCATCCGATTTGAGTAGTGCGAGGAAAGCTGTCTGAGGAATTCTGACCCTTCCTATCTCACGCATTTTCTTTTTGCCTTCGCGCTGTTTTTCCAGCAACTTCATTTTCCTTGTGACATCCCCACCATAACACTTCGCAAGTACATCCTTTCTAAGCGCTTTAATATCTGTCCTTGCAATAATTCTGCCACCAGCTTTTGCCTGGATGGGAATTTGAAACTGATGTTGGGGAATAAGATCCTTCAATCTTTCGACCATCTTTTTTGCCATAGCGTACTCTTTGCTTTTGTGTACAACGAAGGATAACGAATCAACCTGTTCCTTGTTAACAAGTATCGTCACTTTAACAAGATCGGATTCTTTGTAACCTGTTATTTCATAATCCATAGTGGCAAAGCCGTGAGAGATTGCCTTGATTTTATCAAAAAAATCAAACATTATTTCAGAAAGAGGTGCAACGAAATGTAAAATGACTCTGTTTCTACCCGCATTTTCAACCTTTTTAAAATCCCCGCGTTTTTCAGATGTCATGAAGCTAATAATATTGCCCATATATTCAGACGGTGTAATTAATGATAGATCAACAAAGGGTTCTTCTGCCTTTTCATAATCACCAGCCTCGGGAAAATTCGTAGGATTATGAATTTCGTATGACCTGCCTTCCTTTGAAGTGATTCTATAGACAACGTTTGGTGCAGTAAGAATGCATGTTATCTCATGTTCTCTTTCAAGCCTCTCTTTTACTATTTCCATATGAAGCAGACCAAGAAAACCTACGCGGAAACCAAAACCTAAAGCAGGTGAATTTTCAGGTTCGAAAACAAACGACGCATCGTTAAGACGCAATCTGTCTAAGGCTTTTCTCAGTTCCTCATAATACTCTGGCATACCAGGAAATAAACCAGCATAAACCATCGGTTTTACTTCTTTGAATCCGGGAAGGGGTTTCTCTACGGGATTATTAGCCGATGTGATGGTATCACCAATTTTTGCTCTCTGTACATCCTTTATACCAGCAATTATGTACCCGACTTCTCCTACGCCCAGTGATTCGACAGCCAGTAAATCAGGTGAAAAGATGCCAACTTCGTCTACTTCAAATTCCTCATCAATGCTGGAAAGTTTAATTTTATCTCCGGGTTTTACAGAACCATTGAAGATTCTTGTGTGAACAACAACTCCTCGATATTTATCGTAATTGGCATCAAAAATCAACGCCTTCAATCTACTTTTTGGTTCACCGCCGGGAGGTGGAACTCTCTTCACGATCGTTTCAAGTAACTCCTTGACTCCTTCTCCTGTTTTTCCACTGGTAAGAACATATTCTTCCTCGCTGAAACCCACCAGATCTTCAAGCTCCATTTTTGTCTCTTCGATATTTGCCTCATCCAGATCTATTTTGTTGATAACCGGGATTATTTCTAACTCGTTTTCAAGTGCAAGATATGTATTGGCAAAGGTCTGAGCTTCCACTCCCTGTGAAGCATCTACCAGTAATACCGCGCCTTCACAGGCAGCAAGGCTTCTCGAAACTTCATAAGTAAAATCAACATGACCAGGAGTATCGATTATATTCAGTTCATATTCCAGCTCGTCTTCTGCCTTATAAAGAACCTTTACAGGTGATGCTTTGATGGTGATTCCATGTTCCCTTTCAAGATCCATTGCATCAAGATATTGTTCTTTCATTTTTCGTGTCTCAATAGAATGGGTCGACTCAAGTATTCTATCGACCAAAGTAGTCTTTCCATGATCTATATGAGCTATTATTGCAATATTTCGAATTCTGTTTCTTTCATACATAATTAGTTTCCTCCCGAGCTTTCTGAACAATTCTATCACGCCCGTTTTGATGCTGCATAAAAAAAGGGGATTTCCCCCCTTAACCATTCTTGAAAGCCTTAATCAAACGTGATGAATGAGTTCTTTTAAAAATTGAGGAAGAGAAAAACTGGCTTTGTGTATTTCAGGGTTGTAGTAACGTAGTGTGGACTGTATTTCCTCAACACGTTCCGGGTTAAAGTCCTTTATAGGGTCATATTTTTTTGATCCCAACGAGTAGGTCCACATTCCCGAAGGATATGTTGTCATGAACCCCGTGTACATTCTGGAAATAGCAAAAGCAGACGAAATCCTGTTGAATGCAATGGCTACCCAACCTTTGTCATAAAAAGGATCTTCCGTTTCAGCTGACAATAAACCATCAATTTTTAGCGCCTTGTGACAGTCTTTATAGAATTCTCTAGTGAAAAGGTGTCCGCCTTCGCCAGCAGTGGGATCTGTTGAATCTATAATAATTACATCAAAGTAATCTGAGTATTTTTTTACAAAATCTGCCCCATTTTCGTTAACTATCTCGGTCTTTGGGTTATCGAAATCGGTTGCGGTCATTTTCAGATATTTTTTGGAAGCTTTGATAACGTTAGGATCAATCTCACACAATACTGCTTTTTTCACAGTTTCGTGTTTAAGTACTTCTCGTAAACTACCTCCATCCCCACCGCCAATTATTAAAACCTTTTTTGGGTCCGGGTGGGTGAAAAGAGGAACATGAACTAGCATTTCATGGTACATGAATTCGTCGGATTCTGTACACATTGTTATACCATCAAGGGCGAAAACTCTACCAAAATCCGGGTGTTCAAATATGTCGATACGCTGGAAAGGAGTTTGTTCGGAATAAATTACCCGCTTTACTTTCATGAAAAGTCCCGCATTTCCACCGGTATAATTTTCTTTGTAAACAATATGTCCAAGGTTTTTAAGGCTTTCTGAAGTTTTTCTCATAATACTTACCTCCGTTATTCACTGACTTTGTAGGGTGCAGATTCAGGTATATTGAGTTTGTTATAAACACCTCTAAGATATTCAGATACCTCCGTTTTACCTGCTAAAAATACTTCTCTTAAATAATCAAAGGCCTTCCAGGGATTTACTTCATCACCGCATGTAAACAGGTCAATTGCGGCATAACCGTACTCAGGCCAGGTATGAATCGTCAAATGTGATTCTGCTATGACCACCACTCCACTTATTCCATGTGGGAGAAATCTATGGAAAGAGGAATCAACTATCGTTGCACCTGCAACAGCAGCAGCAATTTTAAGGTTTTCAGAGATAAAATCAAGATCATTTAGCGCTTCCTTTGAACACGAAAAGAACTCAGCAATAAGATGTCTTCCAAGGGCTTTCACTTTTTCCAATTCCTGTACCTCCAAACAGAAAAAATCGGATATCCTTTTGAAAGGAATATCCTATGTGCGTAAAGGATTATATTCTTATTACATACCCAAAGTCAAATTATTTGAGTAAAAAAACGTTAACATGAACGAGGCTATACAAAATTTTCAAATATTCCGTTTCTATCTAAACAATTGGCTCAATAAAAGTAACATCATTCTCCAGTTTGTAATGAATTCTCCGTTTTTCTGAAAAGTCTTTTATTCTGCTTAGCATTTGAACTTTCACCGCAATTGAAACACTCACTTTGTCCGTATATGAAATGCTGCGTTTGTTGTAGTCTGAGTTTTCCTTAAAAATCCTGTTAAATGTATCCCAGCTACTGTAATCCATAACTAAGGCCACAATTATTCCAGGACAAAACAGAGCTTTTCGTCCATTTTCTAACCCTCTGGTTGTAACACCGCCATAAGCGTCTATTAATCCTCTTACACCCAATTTGATGCCACCAAAATACCTTGTTACCACAACAGCTACATTTTTAAGTTCTAATGCTTCAACAGATCCAAGAATATGACACCCGGCCGTTCCTGATGGTTCACCGGCATCAGAATAGTTCTTTCTTGTTTCCGAATTATCAATATAATATGCCCAGCAATTGTGGCTGGCATCAGGATATAAATTGCTTATTCTTTGAATGAATTCTTTGCATTTATTTTCTGATTCGCAGTGTGTAGCATTAACAATAAAAAGGGAACGGTTGATTTTTTCAATATGTTTCAGCCGTTCCCTTAAAGACAAATAGCAATTCATTCTCCAGCTAAAAATCCTTTTATAAAATCCATTCGTGAATCGAGCACGAATTTTGAATCCTTGAGTGTTGATTCATAAACACTTAAACTTTTCCAGAATTCGTAGAAATCTTCGTCCTCAGTATAAGCTTCGGCATAGATTGTAAGGGCTGATGCGTCACCTGTGCCTTTAAGTATTTCTGACTTACGATTGGCTTCAGCGACGATCAATGTTGATTTTTTATCTGCTTCAGCCCTTATTATTGCTGCTTCTTTTTCGCCTTCAGCCCTAATCTTTGCTGCTTCCTGATTTCTTTCGGATTCCATTCTACTAAAAACAGCATTTTTGTTCTCTTCAGGAAGATCAGCCTTTTTAACCCTGACAGCGAGAATTTCAAGGCCAAATTGTTGCATTTCTTTTCGCGATTGTTCGGTTACAAATTCAAGTGTTTCTATTCTCTGTTTGGATATGATTTCATCAAAGCTTCTTTCTCCAAAGGTGTCTCTTACTGCTGAATATACAACATCATCAATTCTTGTTAAAGCATTGTTTACTGTTCTCATTGTTTTTACGAATGCTTCGGGATCCACAATTCTCCATAATGCAAAGGTATCAACAATTAATGTCTTTTTATCCTGGGTATAAATCCTCTCTGCGGAAATATCATACATTTGTATGCGCTCATCAAACTTCACGACATTGTCAATAAACGGTGCTTTGGTATATAGACCTGGTTCTATGCTCACCTGAACAATATCACCAAATCTTAGCACTACAGCCTGTTCTACCTCATCTACGAAATAGAAAAACCCCGGCAGGATAATTAATGCGAGGACAATAATTACCACCATAGTGACAAGTAATTTCATTGTGAACCGCCTCCTTTGTAGCCTGTTATATCGAAGAATTTTAGGAGGTCCTCGCTGTTTGTCGTTATGATTTTTTCACTTTCTCCAAGTACTTTATCCACCGTTTCAAGATATAGCCTTGTTTTCGTTACTCTCGGAGCATTTATGTATTCTTTTAGAATGCTTGTGAATCGTGAACTTTCACCTTGTGCTTTTAATACCTTCGAACGCGCGTAAGCTTCTGCTTCGTTTAAAATTTCATTAGAGCGACCTTCCGCTTTAGGGATGATTTCATTCTTATATTCTTCAGCCTTATATATTAGTTGCTCTCTATCCTGCTTGGCGCTGTTAACATCATCGAAAGCCGCTATGACCTGCTGTGGTGGGCTAACTTCCTGAAGGTAAACATTTTTTATCTGAATACCAACTCCCAATTCGTCCAGTTCCTGCTGTACTCTTTTTGCTGTACGCTGAGCAATTACGTTTCTGCTTACTGTTAAAACTTCGTCCACTGTAACTGCCGCTACTTCTTCCCTTAAAGCAGAAGCGGTGTAGTTTTTTACAACATCTTCGTCACTTTTTAAATTAAAGGCGAATTTTTCTGCGTCTGATATGAAATATTGAACAACAGCTTCCGCATAAACGATATTTCCATCTCCTGTTAGCATCAACGCTTCATTTTCTCTGCTTGAATATCTCCCAGGTGAAATGGTTTGAAAACCGATCTCTTTTTTTCGTAACTCGGACACATTTACGATAACTATAGATTCAATTGGATATGGTAAATGATAATGTAAACCCGGGCCAACTTGTTTTTGGTATTCACCAAAGCGTTTAACAAGACCAACTTCTGCTGGTTCAACACGATAAAATCCAGTTAGAAAATAAATAGCGATTACAGCAATAATGATTACCGGGACAATGATTTTGATCAGTTTCGTATAATCTTTTTTTGGTTCAATATCACCAAAAAGATCATCATTGTTATCCACAATTACACCTCCTTATTTTACGTTACCACAGTTCTACCTCAGTTTCTAGCAAAACTCCAAAATGTTCCTTTATTTGAGCTTTTATAAAGCCAATTAACTGTTTGATATCATGTTGTGAAGCATTCCCCCTATTTATTATGAAACCTGCGTGTTTTTTTGAGACTTCTGCACCCCCAAATCGGATACCTTTCAATCCCAGTTTATCAATTGCATAACCTACACTAAAGTCATTTAAAGGCTTTTTGAAGATGCTACCAGCGCTTTTCCATTCAACCGGTTGTGTTTTAATTCTCTGGTTAAGTATGGCGTTAGTTCTTCTCTCAACTTTTATTTTAGAGTCTCTATGTAAGTTAAAAGTTGCCGCGAGTATCAAATATTGTTTGTTTTGAAATGAGCTGTATCTATAGCCAAAGTTTATACCTTCTTTGCTAACAATTTTGATCTTACCATTTTCATCAATTACACGAGCTGACTCGAAAAAATCTCCTATCTCTCTGCCAAATGCTCCAGCGTTCATATAAAGAGCTCCTCCAATGCTTCCCGGTAATCCTGCTAAAAATTCAAATCCTGACAGCTCGTGTCTGGCCAATTCAGGAACAAGCTTGTTTACAGAAAACCCTGCGTCCACCATGATAGCCGAAGGAAAGTATTCAATCTTATTAAGCTCACTGCAAGAAATTATTACAGCATTGTAGTCATCGTCAGGTATCACATTTGAGCCCCGACCTAGTATCCTGTAATTAATACAATTTTTTCTTAGATAACTTACAATCTCTGTCAGGAAGTTCTCTGTAGGTGGTAGAATGTAAACAGGTGTTTTACCTCCGACACCAATGGTTGTATGATTCTTCAAAGGTTCATTTACAAAGAAAGGGCAGTTATTTTTGTTTAGAAAGTCTGTTAATAATGTTTTAGTTTTGTTCATTTTTTTGTTGCCATAAATACAGTTTGTCCAATATTTCTTTTCCTTTACTCGTTTCTCTAAGAATTTCGCTAAAATTGGGATTGTTAGCGATAAGATTATGAATGCCTTCAAGAATAAAAGAACGGGTTGATTTATCAATACTTTCATCGTGATATAGCTTAGATAATCTTTCCAGTGCTTTTCTTGTACCCGTATTACTCAAGGCCATAATTAACAGCTCTATAAATTCAGAATTTTTGGCGTCATCAAGCATAAACATAAGTGGATCAACAACTTTTTCTCCTTCTCCAAGTTTTGCAAGTGCTTCGTAAATAATGACCTGCGAACGTTCATCGCTATACAACTTCAAAAAAGAATAAAAGAGTTGGACAAGTTTTCTGTTACCAGATTCAGCAAGCCTGTCTATTATAAAAAGAGCTGTTACGTCTCCCTTTCTATTTTCCGCCTTTATTTGTTTAAGCTTTTCCACCAGTGCTTTTCTACCTGCTTTCCCCATACCCATAAGTGCTTCGAGACAGATCTCTGCAACATCGGTGTCTTCATCGTCAAGTAATTTAACTAAAATGGGAATGGCATCTTCGCCTTTTTCCTCTATGATTCTATCAACAAGTTGTTTTCTATCAGTCACTTTCAAATTCCACCCTTCCATACATTTTTTCCAGTTCAACCAGTCTTTCGTTATGATTCAAGTGTACAACATCAGAAACTACACTGTCACCAAATTGGTCTTTCTTTACAGCAAAATGTTTTGATGCTTTTGACGCAATTTGTGGAAGATGAGTTATTACAACTGTTTGAAGATTTTCAGAAAGCTCATCCAGTTTTTCAGCAAGAGTGTTTCCCATTCTTGCTCCAACACCCGAGTCTATTTCATCAAAAATTATGGTATTCAATTTCAATTCGTTTTTTAAAGCTGATTCTATAGCAAGTAAAATTCTTGAAAGTTCTCCCCCCGAGGCGATTTTGTTTAGTTCTAGTGTATCACCACCTGGATTTGTTCTGGCAAGAATAGTGACTTTAGAAGTGCCATAGTATTTTGGTTCATCTTCGGGAATCAATTCAAACTTAACCCTGGCACCGGTCATATTTAGATCTTCAAGGTGTGGAATAATTGATTTTTCAATTTTTTCAGCGTTTTTTGCTCTTAATTCATCCATTTCCTTTCCTGTTTTGATTAATTTTTCCTTTAATATTTTCTCTGTTTTAATGAGCTCTTCTCTTTTTTGTTCACTGTTCTCAAGTTCTTCAAATTTATTTTCAAGATCTTCCCATGTTTTAAATATTTCGTCTTCGGTTTGTCCATATTTTCGCTTCAAACCCTGAATGATATTAAATCTATATTCAAGTTCTTGGTATTCATCATCATCAATGCTGATATCTTCCAATTCGCTTTCAATAAAATGATAAAGATATTCTATCTCCTCCAAAGCAACATTAGAGTGTTCAATCAGTTCGCTGTACCCATATTTTTCAAAGTCCTTTAACTCCTTTACCGCCTTCCACAGTTGATTGTATAGCGATTCCTGACCATCACGAAGCAAATTCATTAACCAATCAAATGTATCCTTTAGTTTCTGGCTGTCAAGAATCTTTGAGTATCTACTCTCTACCGTTTCCATTTCACCATGCTTAAGATTGACTTTTTCCAGTTCATTAAGCTGGAACTTCAAATATTCTTTTTCTCGCTCCAGTTCTTCGGGTGTCATTTTGATTTTTTGTAAGTGAGTTTTGGTTTCAACCAATTTTTGATATGTTTCTTGGTATGTCTTTTTCAAAGCAGCAGGTAACGTTTGATCAAGTATTTTATAGTGTGTTGAAGAATTAAGAAGCTTTACACTGCTAAGCTGTGAATGAATTTCAATGAAGCCGTCAAACAACTTTTGTACAAGTTGCTTCGGAATGATTTGACCGTCAAGACGATAGAGAATTCTCTGTGGGCCAAAAGAAACATTTATCAGAAATTCTTCAGAAGGAATATTCAGTCCCAATTCTTTGGCTCTGCTTTTTAGCTCAGGATTGACTACGAACGTCCCTTCAACAATGCTATCATCCTTTTCGGAGTTGTGTTGAACTGGATCTCCGGTAAGTGATTTTATTGCCCTCATTATCAGACTTTTCCCCGATCCGGATTCACCTGTTATAACATTCAGTCCATCATCTAGCTCAATCTAAAATCTATCAAAGGTAAAAAAATTTTTTACCTTCAGTGTTTACAGCATAAAATTTCCTCCTAATAGCAATTATAACCCTTGCGTTGCTTGAGTGATATATATATGATAGTACAACTTTACTTTCTGGAAAGAAAATGTAAGCATAAGGGAACAATGTTAATATCTAAGTCCTTGACACGTCAATTGATGCTACGTATAATTCTAAGCGACATGAATGCAAGATAGGAGGATTATAATGAAGAGAACATATCAACCTTCCAGAGCAAAAAGAAAGAGAACACATGGATTTCTCGCAAGAAAAAAAACCAGATCTGGAAAACGAATTCTGGCCAGTAGAAGAAAGAAGGGCAGAAAACGGATAGCTGTGTAGGATTGATTCCAGCAACCTTAAAAAAAACAGAATTAATAAGAAAAAAGGCGGACTTCAAAAGAGTGTTAAACAGTGGGACAGTAATAGAGGACAAATTTTTCATAATTATTATGTTCTATAATGGTCTGCCTTTTTCACGTATAGGAATATCCATCAGGAAAAAGTTTGGAAGCGCAGTTAAAAGAAATCGGTTAAAAAGGCTTGTAAAAGAGGTTTATAGAACAAGAAAAATGTTGTTCCCTTCCGGTTATGATATACTGTTTATTGCAAGAAGGGAACTATCAGACTCGTTTAAATGCAATAATATTGGATATACTGATATCGAAAAAAAAATTCTGAACATCACAGTCAATATGATGAAGAGAGTTAACGGACATGAAAGTTCTAATACTAAAAGCAATTACTTTCTATAGAAAATATATATCTCCTTTAAAAAAACCAAGTTGCAGGTTTACGCCAACCTGTTCTTCCTATACCTATGAGGCTGTGCAACGGTTTGGTGCGTTAAAAGGAACATTGCTTGGTGTCTGGAGAATACTTCGTTGCAACCCCTTTAATGCAGGTGGTTATGATCCTGTCCCGGAAAAATTCAGTTTTATTAGGAGGAATAAAAGATGAACAAAAGAATAGCAATCATTGCCTTATTTGTTTTTGTAATCGTTGCTGTTTCATTTGCAGCAAAAGAACCCACAATTGAGGCAACGTCTGGCATGATCACAATCGAAACGGTAACCATGGAGATAGTAATTAATACTGAACTTGGTGTGCTTGAAAGACTTAATATGAAGGTTGAAAGAAGTAATGAGTTGATTTATAGGTATGCCAATGATGGATATAATATTTTTGAGGATAATGAAGAGCTGATTCCTCAAAATTTTGATTATTATGTTGATGGAAACTCAGATGTTATTGTTGAATTTTATTATGAAGGTGGAACAAAAACGTTTGTAATAAAAAATAATCCTTATTACAATTTCCTGGTTATAACTAATTTTCCAGGCAAAACCCTGAAAATGAAAATACCTTATGTTTCTGTATCTACTCAGGATGAAAGAAGTGGATATGGTTATCATGTTAGTTTTAGCGATAAACCTACAAGCGTTTTTGTTACCACCAGCGATGTAGGGAGGGTATCGTTAAGAGAAATTACTAATATTAGCGGTAATGCGGTTATAAGAAATTATGCCGGGCCAAAAAAGCTGGTATATATTTCTGAAGCGGTACCAGAGCATTATGATGAAGTTAAACAATCGCTTGATGATATTGGTGCACTTAGCATTTTTAGTTATATACATCACGGTCTCGTGGTTTCACTGTATTGGTTTAGAGAATTAACAAACAGTTTTGGCTGGGCTATTATTATATTCACATTGATAATCAGATTGATATTGTATCCACTTTATCATGTACAGACAAAATCGATGATAGAAATGAGAAAATTGCAGCCTGAAATGCAAAAAATTAAGGAGAAGTACAAAGATAGACAGAAGCAGCAGGAAGCATTGATGAAACTTTATAAAAAAGAAGGAGTTAATCCCGGAACAGGTTGTTTGACTTTATTAATTCAGCTTCCAGTATTCTTTGTACTTTATTCAGTAATCAGGTATTTTAGTGAGATGTTTGCATTTTCTCCCCAGTTTTTTATCTGGAATGATTTATCTACTGGAGGATTTGGTCAGAATATTCTCTTAATATTGATAAGTGTTGCTGCAGGGGTCTATATGGCAACCATTACCAGTCAGGATGGCAGGTCTGCCAGGCAGGCAATGATAATGTCATTGGTTTTCCCATTCCTGTTCTATTCATTACCAACAGGTTTGTTTATTTATTATGCTACCAACAGTGTAATTCAGTTATTGATAACCATGATTGTTTATAAAAGATATAATATGAAGGGAGTATCGTTCAGAGAAGTACTTGGGCTACCAGCTAAACCAGCAAAATAGTTTTGACAGTTTACACAGGAGGTGCAGCTCTAGATGAAAAGTGTTGAGGTAAACGCTCCCACCATTGAAGAAGCGATAAGACTTGCACAGACTAAATTGGACGCTTATAACAACGAAATAGATGTAGAGATAATCGAAAAGGGAACAAAGGGTTTTTTAGGACTCTTTGGAGCTAAAGAGGCAAGGGTAACAGTAAAACTGAAGCCTGTTTATTATGAGCGAAAGGTTAGAGATTATTTAAAGGGAATCCTTGATGTCTTTGATAAAGAAGTCTATTACGATGTTAACTTTGAGAGTAATACCTTTAGAATAAATATTCAGGGAGATGAGATTTCCAGATTGATAGGCAAACATGGTAAGACCATCAGTGCTTTACAGCATATTATGAATATCTACGCCAACAGATTGTCAAATACTAAAGTAAATGTTTTTGTGGACGTCGGTAACTACAAAGATAACAGAAAAGAGTCAATAGAAGATATAGCACACAAGATGGCAAGAATTGCTCTAAAAAAGAAAAAACGTATAGTCATGGAACCTATGTTCGCCTTCGAGAGAAGGAAGGTTCATGAAATAGTCTCTAAATATAGTCATTTAAGGAGTTATTCCAAAGGTCTGGAACCCTATAGAAAAGTAATCATTGAGTATGTTTCAAGAAATGGGAAATCAAGAAATAGAAAGGAATGAAACAGAATGAAAGAGAAGATTATTATCGGAGATGCTTTATCAATAGAACCCAGTGTATTAAACAATGAAAAAATAAAAGGTGTGAAGAAGAGAATACTTATAGGTAGCGTTCTAAAAGCTCCAAATTTTTATATGAGGTTATTTGTTGTTGCACCGGGTGGGTACAGTCCTTATCACAGCCATAACTGGGAGCATGAAGTTTATGTTATTAAAGGACAAGGTAAAGTTATTACTGAAAATAAAGAGCTAGAAATAACTGATAACAATTATGTTTTTGTTCCTCCAAATGTGAAACATCAATTTAAAAATACTGGAGAAAATGAATTACATTTCATATGTGTTATTCCTTCAACAGCTGATGAAGAATAAAATAGATTGAAGGGAGCGAAATATATGCCTTTGTATAACTATTACTGTAAAAAGTGTAAGAAAAAGCATCAACTTTTACTTAAAATGTCTGATGATGGAGTGCAAAGATGCCCCGATTGTGGAGAACCGATGGAACGTATGATCTCTAATGTTGGCGTCTTGTTTAAAACTGATGGGTTCTATTCAACTGATTCTAAAAAAGCGAGTACTAAATCCAATGGTAATTCTTCAAAGAAGAAAACAAAGGCTAAAGAGTAAGAGAAGGAACAGCATTTATATCTAAAGGGGAGTAACTTCCCCTTTTTATTTTATTATACGCTGCGTAAGCAATCATACCCGCATTATCTGTACAGAGTTCAACTGGTGGGAAATAAACTCTCTTTTTCTTTTTGTTAGCCATAATTTGTGCCTGATTTCTGAGATGTTTGTTTGCTGCAACTCCTCCGGCGAAAACAATTTTTTCTACTTCGAATTTTTCTGCGGCCAAAAAGGTTTTTTCTACTAGACTATCAACAATTGCTGACTGGACAGAGGCAGCGATATCTTCTTTTTTGAACCTATCGTTTTTTCTCAAAAAATATAAAACGGATGTCTTAAGACCACTGAAACTAAAATCAATGTTATTCTTTTTTCTAAGAGATCTGGGAAATTTATGTATGTCACTACCGTTTTCTGCAGCTTTTTCTATTGCAGGTCCTCCGGGATAACCAAGTTCCAGCATCCTTGCTATTTTATCGAAAGCTTCACCTGCAGCATCGTCCCTTGTCTGTCCAATCTTTTTTATTGTGTCCATGTTTTCCATCAAAAATAGCTCTGTATGACCACCAGAGACTAAAAGAACGATAAAAGGGGTTTTGAGATCAGGAAAAGTAATGAAATTTGCGTAAAGATGCCCCAACAAGTGGTTTACAACTATGAAAGGCTTATTTAGTGAAATTGAAAGTCCTTTAACGAAGGACAATCCTACAAGTAAAGAACCCACCAATCCTGGACCATATGTAGCCGCAAAAACATCAATTTCGTGGACATCTATACAAGCCTCTTCAACCGCCTTTTCAAAAACTGGAATAATGTACTCAAGATGTTTTCTCGCAGCTATCTCAGGGACTACACCACCATATTTTTCATGTATATCTATCTGTGTAGCGGTCTTATTTGATAACAGCTTTCCGTCTTTTATCACAGCTACGGAGGTCTCGTCACAGGAGCTCTCAACAGCAAGTAAAATCATCAGGCAGATTTTCTTGTAGTAATTTTTGCAATGCCTTCTTCTACTGTTTCAGGTGTTACCATAACTTTTTCTACATTTTTCTTTGAAGGCATGTCATACATAATATCAAGCATCACATTTTCCAGAACACTCTTTAATGCTCTTGCGCCGGTACCTCGTTTCATAGCTTTTTCTGCTATCGCTGTAAGAGCTTCATCGGAGAATTCAAGTTCTATTCCATCAATTTCAAGTAATTTTTTGTATTGATTAACAATGGCATTCTTTGGTTCCAGCATAATTCTTTTTAGGTCCTCAAGTCCAAGATCATTAAGTGTTGCAACCACCGGAAAGCGCCCAACAAATTCAGGAATTAAGCCGTACTGAATTAAATCATCCGGAACGGTTTTTGATAAAATAGCACCCAATCTCTCCTCTGATTTCTTCTGGATGGATTTTCCGAAACCCATTGATGAATGTGAGATACGATGCTTTATTGTATCTTCAAGATTGTCGAATGCACCCCCCACGATGAATAAAATATTTGATGTGTCGATCTTAATGAAATCCTGATATGGATGCTTTCTTCCACCCTTTGGCGGAACATTGGCCACCGTTCCCTCAACGATCTTTAACAAAGCCTGCTGAACGCCTTCACCAGATACATCACGGGTTATTGATGGATTGGGTGACCTTCTGCTAATCTTATCGATCTCATCAATATAAATAATTCCATGCTCTGCTCTTTCCACGTCGAAATTTGCCGATTGAAGCAATCTTAGAATAATATTTTCAACATCTTCGCCCACATAACCTGCTTCTGTTAAAGGTGTAGCATCAGCTATTGCAAAAGGAACAGACAGTATTCTCGCTAACGTACTGGCAATTAATGTTTTCCCGGTACCTGTTGGACCGATCAACAAAATGTTTGATTTCTCAATCTCTACATCTTCAGGAGCGTTAAACACTCTTTTATAGTGGTTATAAACTGCAACGGAAATTGTTTTCTTTGCACGTTCCTGACCGATAACAAATTTATTGAGTTCTTCATATATTTTATCGGGTGTTGGTAGCTTCCCGTCTTTATTTCCATACGTTTTGCTTTCCTGTTTTAGTATGTCGTGAAAAAGATCGACACACTCATCGCAAATGTATCCTTCTGCGCCAGATATTAACTTTTTAACCTGAGAAGACGGTCTTCCACAAAATGAACAACGTTTTTCTGCTGGCAAAAAAATCCCTCCAAATTTTATTTCTATTCAATTATACACTTGCCATGAACTTGTCTCAACAACTATTTTTACGTACAAATGAATATATTTAGGTGTACTGAAATAAATGTAATATAGATTATAATTGATAGTGTAAAAATTCTTGAATGGAGGATTACAGTGAAAACTGCTCTTATTGATTGCTATACTGACGAACCAGCATCTTTTGGAGTTCCACCTTACATTTCTCCAAAAATAAGGCTTATCGCAGGTATTTTTTTGTCAAAAGGTATTAGTGTTGATTATTTTACTATAGATCAAGTTAGGGAAGACATTTTATGGAAAAGCTTTAATGATTATGATTTTTTATTGATACATGGCGGGCTTACCACGCCAGGTCATTATATAGGTGGCACACCCGCAGCAATGAATGAATATAAAAGGATAATTGAGAACAACAAAAAGACAACAGTTATCGTCTCTGGTCCCATTACCCTTGGTTATTCATTGAAAGGTGGAAGGGCAGCCATTAAAGCCCAATTAGATGGAGCAGATTTTGTTTTTGCTGATGAGATTGAGATAGCGAAACTACTTGGTGTGAATACTGGTAAAACTTTTTATGAGAATGCAAATGTGTTTTATAGCAAGGGTGCGTCAATAGTGAGACAACACCCAAATTATCCGGAAGTAATCGTTGAATTTGACATATCAAGAGGATGTGAACGTGAAGATGGGCACTGTTCTTTTTGCACAGAATCTATTATGTATGGAAGTTTTGTTAGTAGAGATGAAGAAGGAATAATGAATGAGCTGTATGCCTTAAGAGAAGTAGGTGTAAAGGCTATCAGATTTGGAAGAAGTTCTAATGTTCTAGCTTATGGTTTTGACTTTAATAATTATCAGCCCAATATTGAATCTGTTCGAGAAATATTCAGCGCTACTTGCGAAATCCTGGATCCTGAGGTGTTTCATGTAGACAATGGCAACCCCCTTTTTATTGCAAATCATAGAAAGAAAGCTGAAGAGATTTTATCTATTGTAAAGCAGTATTGCACTTCAGTTAATAGTTTATCTTTAGGTGTTGAAAGCTTT
>JASMTM010000094.1:0-12390 GCA_041694295.1 Petrotogales bacterium | reverse complement strand
TTGTAGTTCAACCCATTTTTCTTTCTCAGCTGATTCAAAAAGTGAATCTATTACCCTGGCATTACCTAACGAATCTTTCTCAGAAACTGGTAAAGAAACTTTTTCAGTTAGTGTTCTTGCGAATTCTTCAAATTCTAATTTGTACTGATCTTCTGGTTTAGTAAATATTGTTCTTTTACCTATACTTGTTTCTACCGTAACTTCTCCGGGAACATCTGGATACATATTGAACGGAACTTTTATAGAAAGTACCCCAGCTGTACCAAAAACACTAACATTTTGATATGGAAAAGCCTGCGTCGAAACAGTAAACATAGATTTTTTTGTTCCAAAATCCAGAATGCCTGAGGTTAAAATGTCAATTTCCCATTCAGGGTGTATGTTTAGTTCACAGAACACCCTTTTTGGTTCTTCATCAGTCAAGTAACGCGCAGATGAAACCGCATATACCCCGATATCGTAGAGTCCACCACCACCATATTCTTTAATGTTTCTTATGTTTGACGGATCTTTGTTGTCATAGGAAAACTGACAGTAAGTAGATCGAACTTTCCCTATTTCACCTGACTGCACAATTTTCCATGCACGTTTCCATTGAGGATGGAGTTTGTACATAAAGGCTTCCATCAACAAGACTCCCTTTGATTTTGCATAATTAAAGGCTTCTTTGGTGCTTTCAAATGAAAGAGATAGCGGTTTTTCACAAATCACATGTTTTCCGGCATCAGCTGATTTCTTTATGTATTCGACGTGAAGATGATTGGGCAGGGGTATGTAAACGAAATCAACATCCTTGTTTTTTAATAATTCTTCATATGATCCATAGTATTTTTCGATACCATTTTTATTAGCAAAATCTTTGGCTTTATCATAATTTCTACTTGCAATAGCATAAATTTCTATTAATGATGAATGCTTTAAAGGGAACAAAATTCTTTTCACAAAATGACTCGATATGCCTAAAACACCTAGTTTCAGTTTTTTCATGAATAAACCCCCTTTTATAACAATTATATAATTTTGAAAATTAATATTGAAGTAATCCAAAGCCTACCTTTAAAAGAAATTCAAGAAATGAAAAAATTAACTGTGGACTTCTCTGAGATTTTTTCCTAATCATAATTGATTATATTAATGTAAAGTCTGTTAGTTAAACTACTTTTGCAAACGTCCTCTTACTTATGGAACATTTTAAGTAAACTGTTTATCTTTTGCCTAAAAGTAAAATAATTAAAGTATAATGTAAATAACTAAATAGTCGGAGTGTGATACGCATGAAAAAAGCAATCATTGTTGTTTTGGTTGTATTATTTTCAACTCTGGGAATGGCACAATTCAAATATCTGGAACCTGATATCTTACCCAACGGTGTGGGTAAATTATCGATAGGTTTTGATACCTTTATGAGATACGGTATCCTTGATATCGTTGAAGTTGGGCTTTCACCATTACCTTATATCAAATTTGGTATGCAACTTAACGATTTTTGGGCATCAGCTGGTTATGGTTACTTCCCAAGCTTCGCGGATTTTTACGAAAGTAACACCATCTTTACCAGTGTTGGGTACTATCCAGATGATTTTTCGGCAAGTTTAAGTGGCATGTATTCTGAAAACGAAGACTGGATCTATGATACTGTGACTTCTACCCCAATCGAAGTTAAAAGTCTTGCTGTTATTGGGAGAGTAATTTTAGAAAATCGAAACAAAAATGGTGATATGACGTTAAGTGGTGGATATTCTTTAGGCATGAATGAAACTGAGCATTCTGGCTTTGTGAGCTTCGATGTAGGAAGTAATTTTAAATGGGATTGGTGGATTTTCAGAAATATCTATATATATGGTGGTTTGGGAGCTAACTTTCCTTTCAGGGATTTGAGAAGTATATTTATACTTGGTGGTATAGAAGCCAAATTCCAATTTTTTAAGTAATTCTTTTTATTAACACTATGGGAATTCTGGCAATAGCTGTAGCTTTGTCCATGGACACATTTGCTGTTTCAATTTGTATCGGAATAACAAATAAAAATATTACTGGAAGAGACACACCAAAAGTTTCTTCCAGTTTTGGGTTTTTTCAGGGATTTTTGCCCATTATTGGATGGTACCTGTCTTCTTCTTTTGGAAAATATATTAAAACCATAGATCACTGGATAGCCTTTGGATTACTTGCTTTTATCGGAATAAAGATGATTTATGAAGTTTTGGATAATCAAAGAAAAAAGTTTGAGAAAACTCAAATTAATTTATCAACAATAATTATGCTATCAATTGCTACCTCTATTGATGCGCTTGCTGCAGGAGTTGCTTTTGCCATAATGAATCGAAGCATATCTTTCGCCGCTTTGATTATTGGTATTACAACTTTCATATTCTCAGTCGTTGGTGTAAAAGGTGGAGTTTTCTTCGGAAAAACTTACAGAAAAAGCGCAGAAATTATTGGTGGTATAATCTTGATCATTATTGGAATCAATTGATAGAACACTTGTTTTTGCTTTAGAAGCTTTTGTAATGATCTACTGCTTTCTCAAGATTTACTTCAGCTGCTTTAATTCTTTTCACAACCACTTTTGAAACGGTCCTATGGCTTTCAATGTTTGAGTATAAAGATCAAGATTATATTTTTCACATCCAGCCATTAAATGGTTTCAGCACAGATGCACTTAAAATTCGTTGATCTATAGATTTTGTTTGCAATATTATCAAGCAAAAAACCTTTACTTTCTCAATTCATATTATATTTTAAAATAAAGTAAAGGTATAATCTTAAATATATTATCTCACGCTGCAAAATAACGATAATTTAGGAGGTTGAAATAAATGGAAACCATCGAACTTATTCTTCGTTTGGTCGCTGCAACCCTTGCAGGAGCATTCATAGGATATACAAGAGAAAGAATACAAAAACCTGCAGGATTAAGAACACATGCATTAATTTCTGTTGGAGCAGCTTTTCTTACAGAGTTGTCCATGGGTGTTTTTTTTACAGGAGAAGTAGGAGACCCCGGCAGGGTAACTGCTCAAATTGTTTCCGGTATTGGATTTCTTGGTGCAGGAACAATTTTAAAGAGAGGTTTTTCCGTAAAAGGGTTGACAACAGCAGCAACACTCTGGGTAACTGCATCTGTAGGTATAGGTTTTGGTGCAGGCCAATATCTTCTTGCCAGCGTTGTAACAGGTTTCGTTTTGTTTATTGTGGTTATTTTTAGAAGACTTGAGCTTTTTGCGCTATCTTCTAAGAAAGAGAAAATAGTTATCGCAACAGAGAACAATCGTAAAATGGTCGGGAAAATATCAAAATGGTTGGATAAAATGGATATTTCTATCTATACCCTTGAGGTTGAATCTGAAGACGACGAGATGTCCATAGTACTTATTATGAGCCACGAAGATGCTCAAAAATTGCAGGATAATCTCTCCGGTTTAACAGAAATCTCAGGAGTAACATCCGTCGATTTAGAGTAGATTACATAAATTGAATAATCACTTCTTTATAACTATTATATCCGGGCGACGTATTGTCATACCGTTAACATTGAAATCTATACATGGCCAAAGGGTTTTTTGGGGAAAGGAAATTATATCGATATCATTTTTCCCTATTATGGCAGTATCCTCGGATTTTGTTCCTGTTATTGTCGGATTCCATGCTACTGCATTGTTTTCCTTAAGCTCATACTCGTTATTTGGAGTGGCTTTAATTTCTCTTGAGTTATAACCTGCCAGACCTCCCTGATGATGTAGCTTCCACTCATTGTTTCTTCCTACTTTTTTGTAAGCAGAGATCATGTCTTTAAAGACCTCCCCAAGTTGTCTGCCAGGTCGTGAGCCTGATATAGCTACGGCATCGACATAACAATTATTTCTGTGCTGGTTAATTATTTTCTCATCGTTTTCGAACAATACGCTCCTTGTAGTTGAAAGTATTAGTCCCTTCTTTCTTGCACAAACGCTTATAAACACTTTTCTTCCAACCGAAACCTCTCTCGACAGGTTATGCCTGTATAGGTTTGAACTTTCATCACCAAAAACTATTGTAAGCAGCGGTTCTATTTCTTCACTGGCCAATCGTGAATATATTTTTCCCTGGATTTTCAATTCGGTCATTTCAGGCGTTATCACTTGCATTTCTTCGTATAATATTCTGTCGCAGGTTGATCCCAGTTTTCTATAATTATCTATTTCTATTTCTGAGAGAATGTATCTCATAGGAGAAATCTCTTCGTAGACATTTTTCGTTCCATAACGACCGGTATCTGAAATTAAATGATCAGGGGATGCAATTTTATTTAAAGCTGTGTATTCACCTTCCCACCAATCATATACAATGATTTCAAAATAATCGTGCAATTCTTCAGGTACTTCTTCTTCGAATAATCGTTTTTTCTCAATGTTATCTACCAGAAAATATGGCTTATTTGGAGTGATGAGTATGGAGGCAACACTTTCATTCATATCAAGCGTTATATGGCCCCTTGCACCAAAGGTTAGCCAGGAGAAATTATCCGTTTTACTTAATAAAAGGGTTTTCGATCTGTTCTTAAGAATTATTTCTTTTAGTTTATTTATTCGCTCTTCAAAACATTTCCTGATGTCCATGCTCATTCATCCCCTTCCTTTTTGCTTAATTATAACCCCTCATAAAAAAGTGACGATTTCTCGTCACTTAAACAATAATAAAAAAGGAGGAATTTTGTGAAACCGCTAATCAGTAACTATTATTGATGATGAAATCCATTAAGTCACTAAATTTCGCAAAAGCAATGCAGGTTACCGTATCTGCTCCACCATAATAAATCGCAATCCTATCTGATGGAGGATCAACAAGTGCCGCGCAAGGAAATACAACATTTGGTACATCTCCCACACACTCGTAATTTTCTCTTGGATTAAGCAGATAGGGCTTTGTCCTATAGATCACTTTCCAGGGTTTCTCAAGATCAAGTAAAGCTGCTCCAAAACTGTAAACAAAACCATTACACGAAGTAAGAACACCATGATATATCATAAGCCAACCTTCAGTCGTTTCTATTGGAGTAGGACCAGCACCAATCTTGGTAGATTGCCAGCCATTAGCCGGGGCCATAACATGTCTGTGACATCCCCAGTGAACTAAATCGTGACTCTCACTGTAAAAAATATCTCCAAAAGGAGTATGTCCCGTGTCGCTTGGTCTGCTAAGCATAGCGTATTTGCCATTTATTTTTCGTGGGAAAAGAACACCATTCCTGTTATATGGCAAAAAAGCATTCTCTTTTTGATAAAACCTTTTAAAATCCTCTGTATAACCAACGCCAATTGTGGGACCATGGTAACCATTACACCACGTTATATAATATCTATCTTCTATCCAGCAAACACGCGGATCATAACCATACTCAAATTCGCCAATTTCTTTGTTCTCAGAAACAAAATTGATTCGTTCCTTTTCAATATGCCAATCAAAACCATCTTTACTAACACCCGAGTGTAGCTGCATATCTCTGGCTGTATTGTCGCATCTAAATACACCAGCAAAACCATCTTTAAATGGAACCACTGCACTGTTAAAAATACTGTTTGCGTTTTTTACGGCATTTCTATCTATAATGGGATTTCCTGTGTATCGCCAAATCACTCCAGATGATCCCCTGGGTCTGTCTTCCCAGGGAATATTTGGTAATGGTTCTCCTAACATTTGCGTCTTATTCATATAAAACAATCATTCCTTTTGTACATAAAATACCTTCAACGTTATTCAATGGGTTTGACTGTTTTCCTTTCTACTACCCTTGTTGGTAAAACCACATTTTTAAAGACACTTTTTTTACCCGTATTCAATCGATCTATAAGAAGCTGGGCAGCAATGGTTCCCATTTCTGTTCTAGGTTGAAATACTGTGGTCAACGATGGAACAGTATAAGGAGCAAAGGGAGCATCATCAAAACCCATTACTGAGATATCATCTGGGACTTCTAAGCCAAGTTCATGCAAACCTCTCATAGTACCCATGGCAACATAATCGTTGCTACAAAATATGGCTGAAAACTTTTTAATATCCGATTTATTTTCCAAAATAGCAGCATATCCATACTCTGCTTCAAAACCAGCAGCCTGACTCATTGTAACTTCCATATCCTTATGCCGTCGAAGGAATTTCTTTATCCCGTATTCTCTATCCCTTGAAGCATAAACATTTGGTGCACCTCTGACATAATAAACATCTCTGTGTCCTTTGTTATATAGATATCTCAATGCGCTGTATGCACCCATGACGTTATCAATATTTACGGAGTCAATTCTCACTTCCTCCAGTGGATAATCAACCGCTACAACAGGTATTCCGCTTTCAATGAAACGATCTATGTAATGTTCCTCACACTTTAAAGTGCAAACCAGGATACCATCAACCTTCCTGTTGAAGTATTCGTCAAGGATCTCTCTTTCTCGAATTGGTTTATCTTTGGCCAGTGCGATCATAACGTCAAAATCATTACTGAAAGAGGCTTCATATATTCCAGTAAGTATCTGGGGATAATGATAAGCTCTAATATTGGGAACAATAACCCCAAGTGTTTTTAAAAGAGTCCCGTTTTCGCCAAAACGGGGCCTGGGTTTATACTCAAGCTCTTTAATTGCTTTAAGTACCTTTTTCCTGGTTTCCTCAGCAACGCTTTTGCTTCCATTTATTACTCTCGAAACAGTGGCAATGGAAACGCCTGTTTTCTCTGCTATATCTCTCACTGTTACCATAAAATCACCTTGATTCATTTATTATTGGTATTTTCACGTTCAAATAAATCTAAAAGACTGTTAAACTGTATTATACTCTTATTGTTTGCTATTTCTCTAAAAACATAGTAACTTGGCCTTGGAACAAAACACTTATTTTCATAATCTACATAAACCAGTCCAAATCGTTTTGAATATCCTTCCGACCATTCAAAGTTATCAGTTAAAGACCAATGGAAGTATCCTTCTATATTGCACCTATTTGCAAGTTTTTCTACGACATCAAGATGAGCCAGTAAGTAATAAGTTCTGCATCTATCTAAAGAATCAGCCACACCATTTTCTGTAATAAAGAGTTTTTTGTTATATCTTTCACTTAAATTTATAATTATCTTTTCCAATCCTTCAGGATAAATTTCCCAGCCATTATCAGTAGCGATTCTTCCATCTCTGGAAAAACCATTTGGTTGACAGCTGTAACCATAACCGGGTAACGAATCCCACTGTATTTCAATATTTCCGATTTTTATGGGTCTATTTCGTTTCTTCACAACTGTTCTTGTGTAGTAATTAATTCCCAGGAAATCACAGTATTCATTTACACTGTCAAGGAAATAGTAATTGTTAAATTTAAAGGCCTCTGCAGCTATCTCATCGCCATCAAACCATATAGTAGCGTATATCAGACCAACAGGTTTATCTGTTTTACTTTTCATTGCATTATAGGCTTTTATGTGTGCATCTATCTGATTATTCATAGCTTTAGACCATAAATCAGGCGCTATTATTGAGGGAGGAAAACCTGAATTATTATTCAGGTAACCCATTTTGGCAACAACATTGGGTTCATTCAAAGTTGACCAATAATCAACAAGATCATCAAATTGTTCCACAACAAATGACGCATACTTCGAAAATTCCTGAACTATCGCACTATCTATCCATCCAGGAGCAGTGAAATCCATTTTTCTGTTGACAGCAAGTGGATCGTGAGCCCACAAAGGAAGTGTAAAATGATTAAGGTTGACCATTAATTTCATACCTTTTTCTTTTATGTCTCTCATTATCTTTTTGTAATGATTAACCGCGTCGTAGTTGGCTATCTCAGATAATTTTTCGCCAGTTAGTCCATATGTCTTCTCAGGAAAAATCCTTGACCATTCTATACCTATTCTTAAAGCATTCATTCCCGCTTCAACTGCCAGTTGATGAAACTTTTGATAACTTTCCCAATAATCGGGACCACTTTCAGGGTCATCACCGCTCAACATTCCACTATGCGCATTCAGGTCGTTTTTCCCCCAAACGTACCAGTCGGTTTTTTTATCTACAACATTTTCACCCATTTCGAACTGAAACCCTGATAAAGAAGCTCCCAGCAGAAAATTATCCCTAAACATTTTAGTTAAACCTCCCCGTAATGACAGCAAGCCACGTAATGTTCTTCTTCCGCTTCTACCATTTGTGGATTATTGCATCCGCTATCTTTATTCTTAAAGGGGCAACGATCGTAGTAAACACATTTATTTTCTGTTCCTGTTTGTTTCGCTTTTAGTTCCAATTCAACTTTTTCCCATTTTTTGTCAAGTCTTGGAACAGAAGCCATCAACATTCGCGTGTAGGGATGAAGCGGATTTTTAAAAATCTTATCTGTTACTCCTGACTCAAGAACGCATCCTCTATATAAAATAATGGCTTTCTCGCTAATGTAATAACCAAGTGAAAGGTCGTGAGTAATGAACAGAACAGAAAGCCCTTTTTTCTTTAATTCACCTAGTAAATTCAATACATCTATTCTTGTAGAGGCATCAAGCATACTTATAATTTCATCTGCAACCAAGAAATCTACATCAAGTAAAAGTGCACGCGCTATCAAAAATCTCTGAAGTTGTCCTCCACTTAATTGATGAGGAAATTTGTTCAAAACATCTCCGGGATTTAGGCCTACATCGTAGAGCGCTTTTTCAAGCTTTTTTTGCCATTCCTTCTGGTCAATATCCGGAAAAAATTCTTCCCTAATTATCCGGAAAATTCTATCCGCTTTAAAAATCGGATTGTAAGAGCTGAACGGGTCCTGAAAAACGCCTTGAACATTTCTATAGTATTCTTTAAGATCATTCCCTTTCAAAGTATCTATGTTCTTTCCGTTATATTTAATCGTTCCTGAATCAATGGAAATTAATCGTAAAATCATCTTACCGATGGTACTCTTTCCACTTCCGCTTTCTCCAATGAGCGACGCCACTTCTCCTTCTTCTAGCGAGAAACTGACATTATTCACAGCAACCAGCTTATTGCCTCCAAAAGCTCCTGTTTTATATACTTTAGAGACCTTATCGAGTTCAAGCATTTTCTTCAAACTCCTTCCAGCAGGAAACAAAATGTCCGTTTTCTACCTCGAGAAAAGGTGGTTCTTCAAGACATTTTTCATATGCCACAGGGCAGCGTCCCCTAAATCGACATCCTGTCGGAGGATTCAGCAGATGTGGAGGTTTTCCAGGTATACCGGTCAGTCTTTTTTCAGAAAATTTAACACCCACATCTGGTAATGATGAGATAAGCAACTTTGTATATGGATGCTTCGCATTGTTTACAATGGTTTCAGTTGAAGCTTTTTCTACGAGTTTTCCTGCATACATGATCATTATGCTATCTGCGATTTGATAAAGTATCGAAATATCATGGGTAACAAAAATCAAACTCTTGACAATGCCCCTATCTCTAAATTCTACTAGCATTTCAGCTACAGCTTTCTGTGTTGAGACATCTAGTGCTGAAGTAATTTCATCCGCAATTAAAAGTGAGGGATTCATCAATGTCGAAAGGACCATGACCATCCTCTGTTTCATACCACCTGATAATTCAATAGGATACATATCAAGTACATCGTACTTTAACTCTACAAGATCAAGTCGCCTCTTTAGCTCATTTTTAATTTTTCTAAAGTTTGTTCCTCTAGATTCGACAAGTTCAGAAATCATCTTGCCTATTTTCCTTGTAGGATTCATAGCATTCATTGCGTATTGTGGAATAATGGAAATCTTCTTAAACCTATATTTGTTCATCTTTTTCATATTCCAGATTGGAAGAATATCACCGTCAAGGGATACGTCTCCTTCAACGTAACGTAGTGGTGGCTTGAGTAATATCAATGTGTTGCTCAATGTTGATTTTCCACAGCCAGATTCTCCTGCAAGTCCCATTATTTCTCGATCTTCAACATTAAATGTGGCGCCATCAAGTGCTTTCACATCACCTTTTAATGTTTGATAGTATGCTCTGAGATTTGTTATATCAAGGGCCATCTTCTCACATCTCCCTGAGTTTAGGATTGAATACTTCATCAAGACCCACGTTCATTATATAGAGCGAAGCAACGATAGCTGTTATTACCACTCCAGGAGGAATAGCCCACCACCACATTCCAAGTTGAATAGCATTCCATAAAACCGCATTCTGCATGATTAAACCAAGAGATATACCCTTCGTCGGACCTAATCCGATAAAATCAAGCGTTACAGCAGCCAATATTGCGCCACCGAATTGAAGTATAAATGTCATAAACAAATAAGACATCATATTTGGAGCAATTTCGGTAAAAATTATTTTCATAGGCTTTTTTCCACTCATTCGTGCAAGATCCACAAATTCCCTTTCTCTCAATGAAAATGTCTGAGCTCTAATGGCCCTTGCTGCCCAGGGCCAGGCAGTTAATCCTATGAAAATGCTTTCAATAAACACCCCTCTATAAGGAAGGTATGCTGCAAGAATTAGAAGCAAAGCGAGAGTTGGAATTACCGTAACAATATTTGTCAACATATTAAGTATTTCATCAATAATTCCACCATGATAGCCTGCAACGAACCCTACAAAAACACCAATAAGTGTACCCAATCCACCTCCAACGATTCCCACCATAAAGGTCGCCTTGAGGCCATACATTACCTGTGTAAAAACGTCCTGACCAAAAGTGGTTGTTCCTAGCCAGTGCTCTTTTGATGGCGGCATATAACCAGGTCCCACATTATCCTGGGGATCATAGTCAGTTAACATTGGTCCAACAAACGTTAAAACTACGAAAAATAACAATATGAAAAGTCCAACCTGTAACCTTTTATTCCTAAGGGCAAAATATAATATCTCATTTTTCTTCTTTGGTTTTCTGAATTTTTTTTCTTCTTTTTTAACTTTTTCCTTCATTGTGCTCCACCTTCCATACCTTTACGTGTTCTGGGATCAACAAGGACATAAATCACATCGATCGCGAAATTAGCAAGTAATACACCTATAATAATGAATAGAAAACATCCTTGTATCAAGAAATAGTCTTGATACTGTATTGCTTGGAGTAACAGATAACCAATTCCCGGATAGGAAAACACAATTTCGGTGGCAAGTGCTCCTGCGACTATTACTCCAAGCTGCAAAGCTAATCCTGTTATCTGAGGGAGCATCGCATTTCTAAAAGCATATTTTCTTACCAATTTTCTTGGAGCACCTAGAGCTTCAAGATAATGAGAATAATCTGCTTCCAGCTCATAGATAATCATATTTCTCATTCCAATGGCCCAACCTCCAAATTGGACCAAAAATAGAGAAGCAAAAGGTAAGAACCAGTGTTTTATAAAGTCCCAGATAAACTCCCATGTAAACGCAGGTGAAATAGCGTAACTGTATGCACCAGCAATAGGAAATATATCAAGCACAACACCAAATGACCATGCAAGTATTATACCAAGCCACATATAAGGAGTAGCAGTCAATACATACCATATAGGTAGAACCGTGTTGTCAAGTTTCTTGGTTCGAGCTGCAAAGGCTCCGAATTTATTTCCAGTAAACCAGCTTAATACTATTGCAGGAACTAAAAGCAATATATCATATGGAACAGCTTTCATGATTACGTTCATCACGGGTTCCGGAAATAAATAAACACTTGTCCCGAGATCGCCATGAAACAAGGCATTCCAGAAATTCAAATACTGTTTCCATAGCGGTTGATCAAGTCCAAAAGCTTTCGTAAGATAACCGTACATAACTTCAGCCGCTTCAGCTCGCACCGAGACTCTCGACAAAAGATTCTGAATGGGATTTCCAGGCATAAATCTAGGTATTAACCAATCAATACTTACAGCAAATATGAAGGTTAGAATATAAATAAATAGCTTTCTCCTAAAGTATCGATTCACAGTATGTCCTCCTAAAAAATAACTTAGAAAAAACGCCCCTCCAAATGGAGGGGCGAAGTATTAAAAAAGCTTATTTTGCTTCAAGATCACAAAGCATGTAAACTCCACCAAGCTGCCATTTGCCTGCCCATGTAGTTGGATAATGTACCGGGCCATCCTCTGATGGCCAGTTAGTCCATACATCAGTGCTTGCCTGGAACCACATACCGTTGTACCATAAAGGAATTGATGGCATATCTTTCAGGAATATTTCCTGAACCTGTGAGAGAATTTCTTGAGCTTCTTCATGTTTATCCATAGGAGTTCTATTGAACTCATGGAGTAATTCTTCGATCTCTGGATTGTCATATCTACCGAAGTTACCAGAAGTCATCCTTTCACGTAATGGATAGAATAACCAGTGATAAAGTGTCCAGACGGTATTACTGATATTTGAGTTGAAGTTATTAATCGCCATATCAAAATCTCCGCCATAGAGCTCATCCTGGTAC
>JASMTM010000093.1:0-9069 GCA_041694295.1 Petrotogales bacterium | reverse complement strand
TCTGTGATTATAAGGGGATTTGTGAGTGGTACAACCATCAAGGAAGAAAAATTCATATGCATAAATAATATATATTAAATGTACATTGGTTTTAAAACATGTCTCAAAATACTTCTATAACTCTTTTTGAACATGAATCTCGCTCATATTCAGATTTTATTCAGGGTCCATCCTCACATCATCTTGACCTCATCGAAAAACTAAATGAATCAAATGGAGAAATCCTTACTCTGAAAAGAAATGGTCTTCATACAAAACAATATGTTGGTTTAATTCAAGTAAGTGACCTTTCGATAGAGATATTACCAAAAATGTATAGTGATGGTTTGACAAGAGCCTCAAAGATAGAAAATTCTCAGCGAAATCTTCTATATTTGCTTCATTATTGTTATGACATACCAATCTATGAAAGTGACATCGCACATATGCAATCTCGGAAAGCCGCCTGGTTTGAGATATTAACTTATATGTTTATAAAAAATCTAATCGATGTATTCAAAAAGGGAGCACAAAAGCAGTATATAGAGGTAGAGGAGAATTTACCTTACTTTAAAGGCAAATGGATGGTTCAAAAACATATAATTTCGAATTGTTTCAAAAAACACCATTTTTATGTCAACTATGATGAATTCAGCCCCGATATACCACTAAATCAGATACTTAAATTCGTTGTAAGAAGATTGAAATATCAGTCTCAAGATTCTGAAAACAGAAAGAACCTGCATATTCTTGATTATCAAATGGAAAATATCGCATATGTCTCCAACCCAACTCCACTCTTAAACAAAGTCATCTTCACAAGACTGAATGAAAATTACCGGCCAGCATTTAATATGGCTAAAATGTTTATCGATGCAAATGTTGTCGAGACATCAGTGGGTTCCATGAGTTCTTTTGCATTTACATTTGATATGAATGTGCTTTTTGAACGCTTTATTGCACGATTTCTAAAAAAACACCGCAGATCAATTCTTCCTGAAGATCTTCTGGACTGCAATCTTTATTCACAGATGGGTAGGAAGGAGCTCGCTAGAAATTCAAAAGAAGAAAAATCATTTTGGCTTATTCCAGACATTCTTTTCAACAAAAGAGAGATAACAAAACTTATTATTGACACAAAGTACAAAAAATTAAGGAAGAAAGATCGAAAGAAAGGAGTTTCTGTGGCGGATATGTATCAGATGGCCGCTTATGCTAACAGATATGATTGCTCAAAAATCATTCTCCTTTACCCTCGTACATCAGGAATAAATGGACATATTATTGAAAAATACATGCTTAAACCGACTGGTCAACAAATAAAGGTTGCAACTGTAGACTTAAGGATTGATTTGACAAATCCAGTTAATAAAAAGAAACTTATCGAAGACATTAGAAAAATATTGGAAGAGGAATGAATATGGGTAACAAATGGTTTATACGCCCTGGGGAAAAAGGTCGTCTCTGGAATGAATTTTTGAACAATAAATGTATTGGAATAGGATGGGATGGTGATGAAAGTTATTCTGGATATGAGTCTCTGGATGATGTAAAACAATCTCATGGCACTAATGATGCAAACTCAATCTGGTACTTTTATAATGACATGAGTGAAGGGGATGTAGTAATCGCCGTCAATGGTCAAAATACCGTATTAGGAATTGGAAAGATTACAAGTAATTATCTTGAGCCACAACATCCGGAAAATCCCGGAATTGAGTACCTCCATACACGATTGGTTCATTGGCTCATTAATGAGCAAATTACTCTTTCCTATAATCTTGCTAATAAAACAATTACTCCAGTCAATGAAGAATGGAAATGGGAAGAAATAAAGAACGGATATATTCAAATGAATAATAAATACAAAGATATATTTGCTCAACTGGAGAATGGAGACAAAATGGATATTTCACAATTGGTAAAATATTTTATTTCACAATTGGATTCCGATGAGCTAAAAAATCATCGAAAGGAGCACATAAAAAGTAGTGAGATGGTACGTGAAAAACTTACAAATCAATATTCTGAAGCACTTACCGAAGAAGAGATGCTTGAAATATTAAATGATACCGATGCTGCCTATGGTGCACGTTATAATATAGAATCAATATTTGCCAATAATGGTGGTTTCGATAATTTCAAAGTAGATCTCATAACCTCATTGGAAAGCACAAAGCCTAATGAAAATGATATAAATCAGGCACTCAAATCATTCAATAATATGGGGATTGGTTTTTTAAGTGAATTACTTTGTTTAAAAGAACCTAATAATTTCTGGATTAAAAATTCTGTAGTCGATGATTTCTTTTCAAGAATGAATATTGACATTAAAGGAACTCTGCCTTATGGAAGCAAAGGTGATCAAGGGGACTACTACATCGCAATGAAGCCACATATGTCAAATATTCTGCAAAATTTGAAGATCAATGGCTTGAAAGATGCAACCTATATGGATGTAGATTTATTTTTATGGTGGTTAAAGGATATCGATGTTCCAAATATCACTACTCAAAACAAATCCCTACTCCACAATACACTAGTACATACTAAAAATGTGATATTATATGGCCCGCCTGGTACAGGAAAGACATACGCCATTCAACAATTCACCAAATCTTTTCTTAAAGATCAATTATCTAAACCTAAGTCATTCGAAGAGATGAAAATAGAATTACTTCAGGATTTGAAGTGGTATCAAGTGGTTGCTTTATCGATTTATTTAAATGGCAAAAATGAAACGGTAAAGGTCCCAGATTTAAAAAATCATGATATCATAAAATTTTATTTTGAAAAAATAAGGGGAAGAGAAAGGAATTTTTCACAAACTTTGTGGGGTCAACTACAATCTCATTCAAATCCTAACAGTGAAACTGTAAAAACTGAAAACAAAAGTTCTCCCACTTTATTCGATAAGGCTTCGAGTAGTGAATGGTACCTGCTACCTGAGGGAATCGAATATGTAGAAAATAACTTATCAGAAGCAATCGACCTTTTTACAGGAAATAAACAAATTTATGAGGAAAAAGACTTTGGTCATTATTGTACGTTCATTACTTTCCACCAATCATATGGGTATGAAGACTTTATAGAAGGCTTGAAACCGATTGTATATGAAGGTGATGTTTCATATAAGGTAGAAAGCGGTGTATTCAAGGACATCTGTGAAAGGGCCAAAAACGACCCAGAGAATAATTATGTTCTTGTGATAGATGAAATCAACAGAGGAAATATTGCAAAGATATTCGGAGAATTAATTACTCTTATTGAAGACGATAAACGTTCAGGTAAATCCAATGAGATATCTATAAAACTTCCTTACTCAAAAACCGATTTTTCTGTACCTTCAAATCTCTACATAGTAGGAACGATGAATACTGCTGATCGTTCAATTGCATTGCTGGATATTGCTTTGAGGAGAAGGTTTACTTTTCTGGAAATGATGCCTGATTATTCCATTATTGATGTTGAAATTGATGGAGTTAATATTGGTTCATTGTTGAAAGAATTAAATGGTATGCTATCCGCACTAATAGACAGAGATCATCAAATCGGGCATAGTTACTTTTGTGAAGTTGTAGAACTGGAAGAAGAGCAGGCCAAGAATAAATTGTATTTTGTTTGGTATAATCGGGTTATACCTTTGTTACAGGAATATTTCTACAATGATTGGGAGCAGCTTAAGATGGTTTTAGGCGATTTTGTAGTTGAGAAAGACAATAACAGCATTCTCGAAGATAGATTAGTTAGTAAGAACTATGAAATAAAGAACTTTGAAAATGATTGGTCTGGTTTCTCAACTGCTTTGAATAAGGTATACCTTGGTGGAGAATTGACTGGTGATATTGATACAGATTACTAAGAAGATAAATTAAAACTTGAATGAAATAGCTTTACTGATAGGAGTGGGTCTGTGTTGGATGATAATATCTTGTTAGATTCCTTAAATGGATATCAGTTTGAGGAAGTAGTTGCTGATATTTTTAGGAAAAATGGTTTTCGAAACGTTATTGTTACTCCTTGTTCTAATGACGGTGGAAAAGATATTGTTATGGAGAAGAAAGACCCAAATGGTGAGTTAATAAAAATAGTAGTGGAATGCAAGCATCATCAAAGTAAAATAGGAAGGCCCGTTGTACAAAAATTACACTCTGCAGTAGTTACTTTAAATCATGTTGGAAAAAAACAAGGTTATGTGGTCACATCAAGTTCGTTTTCACCAAATGCAGTTCAATATGCCCAAGAAATAAACAATTCACTTGAAAATATAGAAATTAGATTAATTGATGGCAGAGAACTAAAAGAATTGGCAATCGGCGCTAAGGTGGATTTAAAAAATGGGATTATTGAAGCATATAGCAATGAATCGACTTACTACTCGCCAAAAGAAAAAACAATAAACTGGACATTAGAAAACTTCTTCTATCCGGTTAATGCCATTAGTAAAATGGACTTAGTCGTACAGAATATACGAACAGTATTCCATCCAGTTTTCTATATCGAATACAACATATCTGCTAACTTTTCTACGACTGTAGGTATCATTCACAATGAAAGGGCAAATGGACAATTGTTTTTTGATGGGGAAAGAGGAAATCTATTAGATTATAACTTGGCTGGATTGCTAATAAATGATTCAAATATAAATTTTAAAACATTACCAGAAAACCAATTTTCTTCCAAAATAGACTTTCGACTAAATGAAAGTGAATTAAAAGAACTTGCTATGAATGAAATTATAATCAGTCATACTAGAAACATAAGATATAAAGGAAAAAATAATGTACAATATATAAAAGAATGCATTCCAAAAGCAAAGGACATAACAATATCCAATTATAAATGCTTATATTACCCAAAATGGGAAATAAACATACAAGCAAAACGAAATGACTATAATATCTATTTTGTTGAAACACCTAGCGATAATATCGTTACCAAAAATGAAACTGATTTTTGTAGGGTTTGCAACTCAAATATTACAAAAAAAATCATATTTAGGTCCAAATGGTATTGTAAAGAATGTGGTTCCATCACCTGCAAAGGTCATGTAAAAGTAACAAGAATGACAAATGCTAGTATCTGTATTGATTGTGCAGTGATGAAAAGATTCTTTGGAGCTAAGAAATATTTTGAATCGACTGAAGAACTTCGTGATTTTGAATCTTACTATTCAGCCTTACCACGACATAAAAAAGTGATGGAAAATTCATATTTACTATTCACTACAGTTGTATTTTCTTTCATATTTATATTTATGGTTGCATTATAATAGTTTTGGTATTTTAATATTCTATATGTGCACATAAGAAAACATATAGAATCTAATTACTACATAGACTAATTGCAAAAATTAAATAATAATACAAAAACATGACTATTTGATAGCTATAGGACCAGATTTTAGAGTGATTTCGATATGTGGAGCAAAAGTCAAGATTGTGAAATTGATTTTTCATGTCCAAGATGCAAAAGGGAGTGCAAATTCTTTTTGAAAACATTTAGTAATGGAACTCAACATATACAAAAAAAATGTCCAATTCATGGTCATATTAGGTATGTGAGAAAAATTCCCGAATATTTAGAAAAGGCGGTCGAAGAAATTGAGGTGAATAAGTCTATTTTTGATTTCTAATCGCCTCATTATCATTAATTATTTTTGTTGATGTTGAGTTTTTTATTGATGGAAGTTATTTTAAGACCTTAAAATTGGCTGATAAAGGTTCTGACACGGAAAGGATGATTACTTGGCTTTAAATGTAATACCAACCAATTTCCCTGATTTGACTCCTAACAAAATCACAGGATGGCAAATCTTTGACTTATTTCTTATAAATATTTTCAAATCTCTGCTCTACAAGTTTGCATTTGCTAATATCTTTACAATTACAACATTTTTTTGGTAAGTTGCTTTTTTAAAAATCATAATCGTTTGTATCCTTATTTCCTTTATTTGATGGTCTTTTCGGATATTTCTTATGATGAGGGTCTTTTTGAAATCCCAGAGCTTTTGAGGCTGCATAGTCCGCCTTTTCATTCTGCTCTCGAGGAATCCATTCCAGTTTTATTGAATTGAACTGTCCGACTAGTTTTTTAGCAATCTGGCAGGGACCTTTAAGATTATCACTTTTTACAGACCATTTCCCATTGACTTGATTTACTACAAGTTTGCTATCTCCCTGTACATTGATGTCAGTCCAACCAAGGGCTTGTGCCTTTTTTAATCCTTGAATTAGGGCATTGTACTCTGCTTCATTATTAGTGCCAGTCCCTTCAAGCATTTCGGATATTTCATGTAGGACTTGTCCATTGTCAAGAAGAACTGCTCCGATTCCTCTTTTACCGGGATTTGGTATTGCAGCTCCATCAAATTGAATTAGTTTCATTTATTTACAGATTTTAGATATCATATAAAGAAGTTTTGCTATTTGTTGTTTGTAGATTTTCATGAATACTTGTGTATAAATATCTACTCAAATATTAGCTAATGATCACATAAAGAACAACGCTTTCTGCACAGCATCTATCGGGTCATCATAAAAAGATAGCTGGAACTTGCTCAACACTTCAGGTGGTACACTTCCCAGCCTTGATGTGGAAGCAGAAGGAATCAATACTTTCTTTGCTCCGGCATCAAGACATACCTGGAGAAGGTCTGCCAAATTATCCACTGCATTAATGGAGCCACCTATTGTCATGTCTCCAATTATGGCAGTTTGTTCATGCAGTGGCTTGTCAAGGGCTCCGGAACATAGACTGATAAAAGCGGAAAGTGTCAGACCATCTGCCAGTCCGATTCCATACATATCCTGGAAGTTGAGGAAATAATCACTTTCTTTGGTGGATATGGATTGGCTGATAGATTTGGCATTGGCTTTGAAGTAATTGATAGCGGTTTTGACAGATTCTTTGGCTGCTGAATTGCTGCTAAGCCCTGTGGCTTCATATTTTCCATTCCCGGTGGCAATTTGCAGTTCTAACTTATAGACACCGATTTTTCCGTTTTCATTTGGAGCAACGGCAAAGGCTTCACCTGGTTTTCCAAGTCCTGGAGGAATTATCTTGTTACCACCACTTTCCGGAACGTTGACAAAATCTTCTTCCATGGTTTCATTATCCAGATAGGAGAAGTTTACATCGAAGAATTCCATACCGCCGATCTTTTTGAGTTGTTCTTTTACACGCCTTCTGCCTTCCAGAGCATATTGGAGTACTTCCTCAGCCTTTTCCCGGGTGATTTCTCCATTGGGATAGACCAATTTGACAAGGCCTGAATAGGTTTTTTTCACAGCGATTACGTCTCTCTGGTTCAGATTGGACCCCATCTTGAAATAGTTGAATAGACTGTCTGCGTAGGAGTATTTACGCATTTCACGGAAGAATTCGGCAATATAGTCGACAATAAAACCATGTTTGTCGGTGAAGTGTTCAGGCCTAAATTTTGGGACCTCCCAGCCCGGGAGATAATAATGTATCCTGTCAAAAAAGGCGCTGTCATTATTCATTGCTTCAGGGAAGGGAGCAAACAGATGGTGAGTTTTTAAAAGAGAGGATACGCTTTGGTTGATATTACCTACAAAGGCTATAGAGGCGTTGGCATTGATCTGCTCTTTACCTCTGGCAAAGGACCCGGAAGCCATGTAGTCTTTCAGAATCTGGATTCCGTCCTTATCTTTGAAATTGATACCTGCAACCTCATCAAAGGCCACAACATCCCACATGCCTACCAGTCCTACCTGACGTGTGGACATATTGTAGAACAGGTTTGCTACAGTGGTTTGTCCCCCGGAGATAAGGACTGAATTGGGAGAAATTTCCTTGTAAACGTGGGACTTGCCTGTACTCCTGGGGCCGAGTTCGCACATATTATAGTTGTTTTCGACAAAGGGTACAAGCCTTTCAATAAGATGCCACTTTGTTCTTTCTTCGAGATTGGAAGGCTCCATTCCCACAGAGCGCAGCAGGACGTCCATCCATTCTTCTTTTGTGAAAAAGTTCCTGTTTTCAAGGATCTCGTTTACATTGATGTTGGGCAGTTGAATGGGTTTTAAATCCGAAATTATGAAGGGTGACCCCATCTGGTCGGGTTCGTATTCCATTTTGACGATACACCAGATGCCTCCACCAAGCAGTTTATCATAGCGCATTACATAATCAGATTCAACTTCCACCTGGACAATTCCCAGGTTGGAAAATACGGCTTCATATACATCCCGTCTCTCATTAAGTTTTACAGTTACCTTGTCTATTATTGTGTAATAACCACTTTCCCTGATGCGGGATTTTATTTTTTCCGCCTCATCCGGTCGGACATAGTTTCGGGAGAGGATATTTTTTACCTTTTCTACACCGGCTGCTATCAGGTCTTCATCTTCGGTAGCACAGTTTGAACCCAGCAGGTATTCGAGGACATAAACCGGGACATTGTAGCCTACTTTCATCATTTTGGTGAGGTCTTTGCGTACCACACGGCCTGCAAAGTATTGCTGCAATTTTTCATCAATGGATGTATCAATTTCTGTCCCGTTCATTTTTCTGCCTCAAAAATCAAAATCATCTTTCAGTAGTAGATCTACTTCAAAAGGTATCGGCTCGATTACATTCTTATTAATCGCAGTTGGATCATCGTCTATCAGCTTGAGATAATATGTTTTGTTCTCTATATTATTCCCAAGGGTTAATATTACCTTCTGCTGGCGTTCTGTAGGTTCTTCTGAAGAACGTTCCAAGATCACGGTCTTTTCATCACTTACCTTTTCGCCATCAAACTCGCTGTCCCAAAGGGCTATACGGACCTTCAAAGGTTTAAGTTTGTCACTTACCTTTTCAGTCTGCAGCAGGTTTACAGAGAAGGAATTGCTTGTGATCCTTCGACCCGGATTTGTAACAGTTACTCCAACTTTGCCTTTTTTGATTCCTTTGCGCTCCAGCTCTGCACTCTTTTTATAGCTATATTTGAGGACGGGTATTATTATTTCCTGAGGAGCCAGCCCCCCATGGACAAATTTGTTTCCGCCTCCCTGCATCCTGAATCTCAGATCGGCTACCGGGACATATGCATAAAGATCGTTTTCCGTATCAACAAGATTA
>JASMTM010000092.1:0-8296 GCA_041694295.1 Petrotogales bacterium | reverse complement strand
GAACGCAAGACCTGCTCAGTCTTAGAAGCTGAATCGTTTTGAGTATAGTTCATAAAGTATTTGACACCTCCCGAAATTATTACTTAAGAAATTATAACACTTGAATAACACTCAAAGCTCTATTACTGTATGAAATGAAAAGGGTTTTCAATTCTAGTATAATAAATATATAAAATTATTTAATGATCTTTGTACGTTAGACTGTAAAGATTCTAAATTGGGTCACATTTTGTAAAAGGCTGTGACAGGGGTACATATAAATGAAAATGAGCCTCAGTGAGTTTGATAAACCTTATGTGAATACCTACAAATTGATAGCTGGCGTAGATGAAGCAGGAAGAGGAGCCCTGGCGGGTCCCGTAGTAGCAGCTTCGGTCATTCTCAAGTCAGAGATTGAAGGTATAAACGATTCCAAGCAGCTTTCACCAAAAAAACGTGAGCTGCTGTTTGAACAAATAGTTGAAAATTCCATCTTCAGTGTTGGTATTGCTACACCCGAAGAGATAGATGTATATAATATTTTAAACGCCACAAGAATGGCTATAAGAAGAGCTGTGGTGGCGATGAAACATAAACCAAAATATCTTCTGATAGATGGAAGGAATCTTTCAATGGATGAATATCATGGGGAATGTATAATTGAAGGAGACTCTAAAAGCGCCTCAATTGCTGCGGCTTCCATTCTTGCCAAGGTATACAGGGATAGACTTATGATAAACCTTGACATGCTTTATCCTGAATATTGTTATGCTTCAAATAAAGGATATGGAACGAAGAAACATCTGGAGGCTATAAAAAAATACGAACCAACTATCTGGCATCGTTTGACCTTTCAACCTGTCAGGAACTGCTTGAATAAAAAAAGTACCGATGAATGGCTTAGAATTGGTGCCATTAGTAAAAGAAGATTGTTCAGGTGCGGTTATCTTTAAAGGAGGAAAAGCGTGAAAGAAAATGGTTTTGATGAACTTATAGATGTTATGAGGGTTTTGAGATCGAAAAATGGTTGTGAGTGGGATAAAGAGCAAACCCACGAGACACTCAAACCATATATGATAGAGGAAGCTTACGAGGTTTTGGAAGCCATAGAAAATGGTTCAGATAAAGAACTAAAAGAAGAACTCGGTGACGTTCTCCTGCAGGTGATATTTCATGCCCAGATTGCGACGGAAAGGGCTGCCTTTGATATATATGACGTTATTGAAACCCTTAAGGATAAACTAATAAGAAGGCACCCGCACGTTTTTGGTGATTCAGAAGGTTATTCATATAGACAGTGGGAGGAAATAAAAGCAGAAGAAAAGGGAAAGAATATGAGTTCTTCTATTGGGAAACTCAATATGGCTTTACCAGCACTAAGTTTAGCAAGAAGGGTACAGGAAAATGCAGCAGCTGTGGGTTTTGACTGGACAAAAATTGAAGATGTTGTAGAAAAGGTTCACGAAGAACTGGGAGAATTAAAGGAAGCGAGAAAGAAAGATGATAAAAATGAAATTGATGAAGAAATGGGGGATCTGCTTTTTGCCATGGTAAACCTCTCACGTTTCATGAACATAGATCCTGAAGTTTCGCTCAGTAAAGCGACAAAGAAATTTATGAACCGCTTTGAGGTACTTGAGCGTCTTATAAAAGAAGATGGTAAGAATATTAGCAATATGACACTGAACGAACTTGATAACTATTGGGAGAAAGTTAAGGAGGGTAAAAGAAAATGAAAAAGTCTGTTCTATTACTGATTATTGCACTTCTGACGACAGGAATGATATTTAGTACTGAAGGTTTAAGTCTGGAAACGCCAGTTGCTACAGTTAATGGTGATCCAATTACTACAAGAGAATTTTATGCGGAAGTTATGCCTGTTTATGTACAGATTTCTCAAAAAACCGAAGAAATTGATCCTCTTTTTTCAGAACTATTAACCAACGCTGCTGAAGGCGAATCATTACTTAAAGCCTATGAAAAAAGAGTTATTGATAAAATGATCAGGGAAAAACTCATTGTGCAATATGCGGTTCATAAAGGTCTTTTTAATAAAGAAGACTTTGATAAGTGGTCCAAAGAGATTAGCGACTACATAAATAATAGTCTGGTTGAGAATGATTTGACAAGAGAAGAAGCTGATTCTTATTACACATTGAAAAAAGGCTATATCGGTGGTCTGGAAACCTACGAAACATATCTGACCAACAGCGTAATTTTTAACAGAGTCTTTGAAACACTTGTGTCAATCGTTACAGAAGATGCAACTGTTACAGACAAAGAAATGCAGGAATACTACAATTCCAACAAATCCCAGTTTGTTAAATCGGAAGAGAACATTGTAGTTACCATGGAAATATTCGATACTTTTTCAAAGGCGTACAGTTTTCTTACAAGAGCACAGGACAGCACTAATCCTCTTGAGTTGTTTACTAGAGAAAAAAGTGAGCTTACACGAAAAGACCTATCATCCCTGGAAGATAAAACAATACGTGAGCTTTTCAACAACTTCGAAGAAGGTTTGTTTGATAGCGTGGTTAACATAAACGGGATTTTTACTGTGCTTTATCTGCACGAACACAATGCCGGAGGTTACAGCAGCTTTGAAGAAGTACGGGATGAAATTGAGAAACAACTTCTTGAAGAAAAACAGCAGATATACTGGGAAAATTGGTTAGATAAAGAGTTTGTTCCATTTAGAGAAAACGCTGAAATTCAAGTATCGGACGAATTCAGCAATTAGGAGTGATATCACTTATGGAGAAAGTTACAGAAGAACATATTATGGAGGCGCTTAAACAGGTCTATGATATGGAAATAGGTTTTGACATAGTGAGTCTTGGTTTAATATACGGGGTTGATATAGATGAAGAAAACAATGTCAAAGTAACTATGACACTTACAACTCCTATGTGCCCGCTTGCCGGGTTTATAGTTGAGGAAGCCAGGTCAAAGGTTCAAGAAGTTGAAGGAGTAAATGATGTTGATGTCGATTTAACCTTTGACCCTCCCTGGTCACCTGAAAAAGCGTCAGACGAAATCAGAAACATAATGGGATTGTGAAAACGAGGGAAATTTTCTTAAAATCTATAAAGAAACTTGAAGATGCGGGGATAGAAAATCCCCGCATTATTGTGTATAACATGATGGAAAGATTCCTTGGCATTTCTAGAAATAAAATATTTTCTGATGAAGATATTCAGCAAAGTGACGAAAAGATCAAAATGTATGATAATGCACTGGAAAGGATTATTTTCGGGGAACCCCTTGACTACGTTGTTGGAAAAGTGAATTTCCTCGGGACTGAGCTGAAGATTGATCAAAGAGCTTTAATTCCAAGGCCTGAAACGGAAGCGCTTGCAGAAATAGTAATCGATAATGAAAAGGGATTCAAGGGAAATTTTGCAGACATTGGAACTGGTTCGGGAGCAATTGCCATTACTCTTGCAAAAACCTTTCCGGGCAGTGTAATTTACGCAACCGATATCTCCGCTGGGGCTCTTGAACTGGCAAAAGAAAACGCCCAGTCAAATGAAATAAACAATATAACCTTTCTGCAAGGAGACTGTCTAAACCCGTTGAACCCATACTTGGAGGAAATTGAAGTGATCGTGTCAAACCCACCTTATATTAGAGCGGATCTAATCAAAAATCTTGATGAGAACATTACAGAGTATGAGCCTCTTGTTGCACTTAACGGTGGCAAAGAAGGGTTGGATTTTTACAAAGAGTTAATCACTGGATTGGCAGGCAGTGAAAAAAGAATATATCTGGAGATTCCAGATTATTCTGCCAGTCGTATTGCCAGTATGGCAAAGAATCTAGATTATTTCTGTGAAATAATTAGGGATATAAACGGTTTAAGAAGATATGCTATTCTTCATCCAGCAAGTCTATGATGTGTTTCGAAAATACCTCCAGATCACCATCAATTTTTAAATCTGCAATACTGTCGAGCCCACTTTCACCTCTATTTACTATTATCAATTTACTGCCATTTCTTTTAGATATAAGGGGAAATTGAGCGGCTGGATATACTACCAGAGATGAGCCCAGGGCGACAAATAGTTCTGCATTGACACTAAGCTGTTCTGCTTTATTGATGGCATCCATTGGGAGCATTTCTCCGAAAAAGACAACATCGGGTTTTATCAAACCACCGCAGCTGCATTTGGGCGGATTTTGCTTATTCAATATTTCAGTGAGATCTTCCTTGGAGTATGATTTTCCGCAATTTAGGCACAAGAATTTTGAAGTATTACCGTGCAGTTCCACCACATTGCTAGATCCAGCCTTTTGATGTAATCCATCGATGTTTTGAGTTATCACAGCTTCAAGATAGCCGGCTTTTTCCAGTTTTGAAAGCATCTTATGCGTTGTGCTTGGTTGTTTTTCATCGAAGGTGTGAACCAGATCGAAGGTTAATTCGTAATATTTGGCAGGATTATTTTTAAAGAATTCGAGATCAAAAATATTATTTGGAAGCCTTTTATATAAGCCGTTTGGACTTCTAAAATCAGGTATGCCCGATGCTGTTGACACACCTGCACCGGTTAGGGAGACGGTGTACTGACTTTCCTTGAGGTAGCTTAAAAATTCCTCAGCTGCCTTGCGAATTTCCAAACTTATCCTCCTTCTACTGTGAAAATGACTTCAGGGAATTTTATTTCACCTGTTCCTTCCCATATATAAATATTACTTTGAGGACTGTATGTAGGTTCAGGATCTACAGTTAGTGTTTTTGAATTAGGAGGCAGTAAAAAGGTGAGCTTTGAATCGTCCTGGAGATCTATATTAAGATCACCTATTGAGGTGTTTATTTGCCCATTTTCAACACTGGCGAAACCCTTAATTACTGAATATTCCTCTACTTCAACTCTGTCGCTGGCAATTTGTGTAGCTGTTGAAGCAAAGTCAGATACTACCATTGATCTTGGAAGATCTGCAGATATCTGGTCTACCGACTGCTGAAACTCAGATATTTTGGTTTCTTTATCTTTATCAAACTGACCTAAAAATTGCTCGATTTGTGAAGGCTTATCGAATTTTAGTAACATTATACTTCGCATTATTACGGTACCCTCAGTGTCGTATTCATATTCACTTTCGTATGAAACCGTTTCAACTTGGAGCCTGTTTGAAAGCGTCATAAAAATATTAACAGCTGTAAAAGCTACTACAACAATTACCATTATTATAAGAATTTTGTTAAAATTCATCTTAATCCTCCTAACATAAACACTCAGTTTGCATTTATAATTATGATACCATTATTTGTGATAAAATATCAGTGCAGATTGTATGATTTATATTATTATATTTAGTTTTAGAATCTATCCGGTTTTTGGTTTTCGCAATTCGTCGGAGGTGTTTTTATGAGGATTGTAAGCGGGATGAGGAGTACTGGCGAGCTTCATTTAGGTAATCTTATCACTCTCGACAGATGGATTGAACTTCAAAATGAAGGCAATGATTGCTTCTTCTTTGTTGCAGATTGGCATGGCCTTACTTCCCATATTGAGTCGACAAGCAAATTTGAACAATGGATATACGAGATTGTGAAAATCTATGTTGCTGCCGGTATAAATGTGGATGATTCAGTCATCTTCATTCAGTCAGCTATCAAAGAACATGCAGAATTGATGTTGTTCTTTTCCATGCTGGTTTCTGTTCCAAGGCTTCAAAGAATGCCAACTTATAAAGATCAGCAGTTGCAAATGAGTGATAGGGATCTTTCAAGTGCCGGATTTTTACTTTATCCGGTACTTCAGGCTGCTGACATCCTTGCCTATAAGGGAGAAGCTGTGCCCGTAGGTGAAGATCAGCTTTCTCACATTGAGATAACACGCGAGCTAGCCAGAAGATTCAACACTTATTTTGAAGAAGTTTTTCCCGAACCAAAGCCCATACTTTCAGAGGTTCCAAAGCTTCCCGGAACTGATGGAAGAAAGATGAGCAAAAGCTACAACAACTATATTCCTGTTGACAACGATGAAGAGAGTCTTTGGAAGCAAATTGCTCCCATGACAACAGATCCCGCTAGAATTAGAAGAAAAGATCCTGGTAACCCTGATAAATGCCCGGTATGGATGTATCACAAGGCGTTTACCAGAAGTACAGAAGAAAGAGACTGGGTGAAATGGGGATGCAAAAGTGCAGGTATAGGCTGCATAGACTGTAAAAGGCTCCTCTTCAGTAATCTAAAGACTAGGCTGGAGCCCATTTGGGAACGACTCAGATTGTTCAAAAAGTCGCCAGAAAAGGTTGATCAGATCATTTCTGAAGGCAACAAAAGAGCACGTGAAGTCGCCTCTAAAACCATGAAGGATGTTAGGAAGGCGATGAAACTAAGGTGGTGAAAAATGAGTGAAGAAAAATTAGTTTTCACTCTCCCCGAGTTTGAAGGCCCTCTTGATCTGTTGTTGTTTCTTGTTAGAAAGCACAGAGTTGATGTTAGACAGATACCACTGTCTGTAATTGCGGATGAATTTGTTGCTCATCTGGAAAAGATGAAATTTCTGGAACTCGAAGTGACTTCAGATTTTCTAATTATGGCTTCCACATTGATGCAAATGAAATCCAAAGCTCTTCTTCCAAGAATGAATTCAGAAGAAGAGCAGGAGTTTAGCGAGCAGAAACAGGCTTTTTACCAGCAGGTAGAGGAATACAAGAAGATAAAAGATGTTTCAAAAAATCTCCGACACAGGCTTTACGAATCTTATTCGAGAAATCACGTTAAAGCTAATACCCTTGATATCGAGAAAGAAGTCGAAGAGCTTCCCGAACAGCTTACCGATGCATTTAAAAGCATAATGAAGGAAACGATTGAAAAAGACAGGGTTTACACGGTTAATGCAGAATTGTTTAGTGTGGAGGAGAGAATGAATGAGCTTGAAGAAAGATTCGAGATTTCTCTTATCACCGAGCTTAAATCCTTATCGGGAAGGTTGGAAATAATCGTCACTTTCCTGGCAATGCTTGAGCTGGTCAAACTTGGAAAGTACACGCTGGTATCGTTGGAACCCGAACCGCTGTTCAGAAGGGTCGAGAATTGAACGACGATAATCTCAACAAAAAAGCTGCTGTAGAAGCCCTAATATTTGCTTCAAGAAGGGGTGTAACGCCAAAAAAAATAGCCAAGATCCTCGGAATGAGACTTAATCAGGTGATGGTTCTCGTTGATGAGCTAACGGAAGATTACAAATCAAAGGACCACGGCGTTCAGCTGATGAGTGTTGAAGGAAAACTTCGCTTCTACACGAAAAAAGATTTACAGAGCTATGTTGATAGATTGACGAAAAGACCACTGGTAAAGATAACCGATACTCAGATGGAAGTACTTGCCATAGTAGCTGTCAGGGGACCACTGACGAGGGTAGATATCGAATTGATGAGAGGTAAGAGTTCCCAGGCACAGCTCGTAGAGCTTCTGAAAATGAGTTTAGTAAGACGTACCAAATCAAAACTTCCGGGTAATCCTTATATGTACAAGGTTACCAGCAAGTTCTATGATGTCTTCCAGATAGATGATGTATCTGAAATTGCTGAGAAGCTTTTTCAAAAAAAGGAGAGTGAAGAGCAGTCTGAAACTTCAGAAATTTCTTCAGAAGATGACGAGTCTGTCCAGGAGGAAAGCCGGCAAAGCGATTAAGTCTGGAGAAGTTAAGGTAGATGGAAAAGTCGTTACCGAACCCTGGTTACAGATCGAACCTCAAAAGAATACAGTTGAGATTAATAACAAAATCATTAAAAGTGAATTTGAGAAAAAGGTTGTTTATGCCTTCAATAAACCATCAGGAACAATTACCACGATGCATGATGAAAAGGGACGCAGTTGCATTGGTGACTTTGTTAGAAATAGAATTAAAGAAAACGTTTTTCATGTGGGCAGACTGGATAAAGAAACAGAGGGACTGTTACTTCTAACAAATGACGGCGAATTAGCAAACAAACTTACCCATCCTTCTTCTGAGATTAAGAAGACCTATTTGGTAATGATCGATTCAAATATTACGAAATCAGAGTTGAATAACATAAGGAATGGAGTAAAACTAAGAGATGGCCATGTTACTGCACGATCAAAAGTTGAAGTACTCTCTGTTACAGATAAAGGAACACTGGCAAAACTTGTTATCCACGAAGGGCACAAAAGAGAGATACGAGAAATGTTTAGAACCCTGGGGAAAAAAGTGATAAAACTTAGAAGGATCGGTATTGGCAAATTATCTATAAAATTAGTGCCTGAACCGGGTAATATAAAATTACTTTCGCAATCCGAAATCGAACTGCTCTTCATGGAACCTTCTTGAATCAATGA
>JASMTM010000091.1:0-3233 GCA_041694295.1 Petrotogales bacterium | reverse complement strand
TATTTCTAATTTCCGTCCTTCGTATTTTCTTTCGACTGCTTTCTTTAGTTCTTCATCAGTCGATATGTGATATTTCTCATCATGTACCAGTGTATTTATATCAAATTTCTTTCTAATAGGCGGTTTGGCTTTTGGATAACCCATTGACACCAGCACAACGGGCAACACTTCATCGGGAAGCTCAAATAATTGTTTGCAGCTTCTTAGTGTCTCTGGTTCTGTGAATATTGTTCCAATATAAACTGATCCCAAACCAAGAGAATCAGCGGCAGTGCACACCGTTTGAGCAGCTATCACAGTATCTTCAAGAGCAATCCAAAAATGAGCAAATGAACTTGTAGCAGTAAAGGGTGCTTTTTCTATCTCTGCAATTCTTCTCAATCTGTAATAGTCAATGCAGAAAAGAAGATTAACCGGCGCTGTTTTTAAAAATACTTGATTGCCCAGTTCAACTAGTTTTTCCATTTTCTTTTTATCTCTGATTTTTATTATTGAAAAGGGTTGAAGATTACCACCGCTAGCAGCGTGAGTGCCGGCTTCAAGTATTTGATTAAGTGTTTCCTCTGTAACCTCTTTATCAGAAAAACTTCTCAAACTGGCTCTCTCATTAAGCAACTTCAGCGTTTCATTGGGATACTCTCTGTTGCCCATAATCCACCTCCTGGTCGATGAGTATTTGTTAAAAATTATACATTACTAAAAAACAATCAAAGCCTGAATGTAGATAGTAAACTTGGTTTTACTATTTTTTATATATTCGTAAAGTATGATATATTAATAGCATAATTAAAGTAAAGTGCAATTTACTATAGAGGTGAAAGAAATGATCAAGCTTGATGCATATTTCGAAATTCAAGAACCTTTGATGGATTCAGTATCAATGAAGTTTAGACGCTATCTTTATTCCAAAATCGACTGGAAGGCTAGAATGAAATGATAGGATTAACTGGTTATAGAGGTGTAGGTAAAACAACATTATTACTACAAAAATTGGCAGATATGGACGTTTCAAATTCGGAATCTCTATATATTTCAGCTGACAATCCTCTCGTGCTAAAAGACGGTATTTACAATATTGGAGATACATTTTTTAAACACGGAGGGAAACTCCTTGTAGTTGATGAATCCCATAGATACCCGGGATGGTCATTGGAACTGAAAGCACTATATGATTCTTTCCCGAACAAAAAAATAATATTTACCGGAAGTTCTTCCATGGAAATTATTAAAGGGAAAGCAGACCTTTCTCGTAGAGCACTCATATACAATCTAAATATCCTTTCATTAAGGGAATACATTCAGATCAAAACCGGAGAGATTTTTGAGCCAGTTAATCTGGACGAGTTGCTAGAAAATCACCGAAAGATCGCTAAATCATTGATTCATTATGAACCATTAAAGCTCTTTTCCCAATATCTTAAAGAGGGGGCTTATCCCTATTTTATTGAAGGCAATTACTATAATAGGCTCCTCAATACATTAGACAAGATCATCTATGATGACATATTGGGAGTTAGCGATATCAAACCCAAGGGAGCAGCAACAATAAAAAGACTAATCGCTTTCCTTGCAACAAGTAAAGCCCCCAGGCTTTCACCTGAAAAATTATGTAGATCGCTAAATATAACTAAACCAACCCTGTATAATTATCTTGATCTAATGGAAAAAGTCCTTTTAATAAATCGCATACCTCCAGAAAAGATTGGTCACAAATATCTTAGAAGTGGTGCAAAAGTTTTTCTGAACAATCCAAACATTTACTATGCATTAAACCAACCTGCATGGAGCTTAGGGACAAATCTTGAAACTATCCGAGAATCTTTCTTCGTAAGCCAGTTAGTTCAACAAACTATTACAGCACCAGATGCTGGAGATTTCGCAATAAGGAAAAACGGACAATTCATAGTATTTGAAATAGGTGGTAAGAAGAAAAACAAAAAACAAATAAAAGATATTGAAAATGCTTATCTTTTAAATGATGATATTGAAACCGGTCGTGGACGAAACATTCCACTATATTTGATAGGGCTACTATATTAGGTCAGAATTATTACTTTCTTGGTTGTAAAATATAAATTTTTCCCAAAAATATAATCTCTTTGCTCATGCTAAAATTAGGTTGAGTGAATACTTATTATTACTTAAATTAACAACTTCTTGAAATGATTACTGAAACAATAAGCTATTGAACTCCAATTATTTCAACGAAAGAACTAAAAAATATGTCATAGTAATAATGAGATGATACAGATTCATTAAATTATGCTTAATATGAAAGGGAAGTGAGAAAAAATGAATATTCTACTTGTTTATCCAAAATATCCTGAGACGTTCTGGAGCTTTAAACATGCACTGAAATTTATCTCCAAGAAAGCTGCTTATCCCCCTCTTGGTTTGCTTACAGTTGCATCAATGCTTCCAGAAGAATGGAACCTAAAGCTTATTGATATGAATGTAAAAAGTTTAAAAAATAAAGATATTCAATGGGCAGATTACGTTTTTCTTAGTGCAATGGATGTACAACGTGATTCAGTAAACGAGGTTATTGAAATATGTAAAAGCAATAACACAAAAATTGTAGCAGGAGGACCATTATTTACAACCGCTTATGAAGAATTTAAAGGAGTCGATCATTTCGTACTAAATGAAGCTGAAGCAACACTCAAACCATTTCTTAATGATCTAAAGGAAGGTAATCCGAAGCCTATTTATACTTCTCATGAATATCCAACTATCACAGAGACACCGGTTCCTGCATGGGAACTTATCAATATGAAAGATTATTCGACAATGAGTATTCAGTATTCGCGTGGGTGCCCTTATGATTGCGAATTCTGTGACATAGTCCTGCTCAATGGAAGGATTCCAAGAACAAAAAGCTCTGAGCAGGTTATTGCAGAGTTAGATGCACTTTATAAAAAAGGATGGCGGGGTTCAGTTTTTTTGGTGGATGATAATTTCATAGGAAATAAACACAAATTAAAAAACGATATACTCCCTAAAGTTATTAAATGGGTAAAAGAAAGGAATGAACCTTTCTCATTTATCACTGAAGTCTCAATAGATTTAACTGACGACGAACAATTGATGAAGCAGATGAGTGAAGCTGGATTTACATCGCTGTTTGTGGGAATCGAAACCACAAATGAAGAAAGTCTTGTTGAATGTGGCAAGATTCAGAATCAAAATCGTGACATATTATCTTCAGTGAAGACGCTTCAAAGTTACGGATT
>JASMTM010000090.1:0-2617 GCA_041694295.1 Petrotogales bacterium | reverse complement strand
TTAATTCAGTATTTATAGTTAGTACGACAATTATAGCCGGTCTCTTTATTAACAGCATGCTTGCTTTTGGGCTCGCGAGATTCACTTTTCGAGGCAGAAATATGCTGGTAACACTTATTGTTGCCTTGATGATAATCCCTTTTGAGGCTATTGCAATCCCTTTGCTTCTAATGACCAATCAATTTGGCTGGTTAAACACTTATCACGTTCAGATCATACCTTTTGTAGCATATCCTTTATATATATTTCTTTTTTACCAGTTTTTCCTTGGGTTCCCAAAGGCACTTGAAGAAGCTGCACTTATTGATGGTGCAAGCTGGTTTAAGATTTATTGGAAAATCGCGCTTCCTTTATCTAAACCAATACTATCAAGTGTGGCAATACTACATTTCTTAATGCAATGGGGTTTCTTCCTGTGGCCATTAATGGTAACACGTGGGCCAGAAGTAAGACCATTACCGGTTGCTATGCAAGTATTCTTTGGTCAATATCCAAGAAATTGGGGAGATATAATGGCATTTGCTACAATGATGACCGTTCCTGTTTTAATTCTGTTTGTAATTTTGCAGGGTCAGTATGTAAGAAGCGCAGCTCAAACAGGCATAAAATAGAATTATTCTTCTGTAATGCTAATAAATGAAATTATGAGAACATACGAAATAAATGGAAACAATGATCATAAGGAGAAATTATGGGCAAAATTATCATAGCCGGGGAATTATTATTTGATATGATCACACACGAATATTGTGATTCTTTAGCAGATGCAAAATCATTTGATAAATTTTATGGTGGTTCCCCCGGAAATTTAACTTCCCACATTAAAGACCTTGGGATGAATCCAATAATCATTTCACGATTAGGTAATGATCCTTTAGGTAGATCTTATAAAGAACGTCTTGAAAGTAAACGAATAACAACCAAATATATTCAAATGGATGAAGTTCATCACACATCTTTTGTCCTCATATGCAAATCAAAGGGTTCACCGGAATTCTTACCTTTAAGAGAAGCTGATTATTATCTCGAACTACCACAAAATTTTGACCAAATAATAAGAAAAGCAGAATTTTTCCACACAACTACCTGGCCACTTTCTAGAGAACCAGCTAGAACTACTCTTCTAAAAATGATAGAAACTGCAAAAAGGTCAGATGTGAAAGTCTCCTTAGAACCTAATTATAGAGAGATTCTTTGGGAAAGAGGACACAATGGAAAACAGTTTATCCAGGATTTTTGAAGGATCTTTATCTTGTTAAACCTTCATTGGATGACGCGTATCATATTTTCGGTGAGGGCGACCCTGGTGAACAAATTAAACGATTTCATGAACACGGTGTCAACAATGTAATTCTTACTCTGGGGAAAGAAGGTTCTATCATTTCAGACGGAAAACGAATTGAAAAACTTGAAACCGTTGCAAAAAAAGTAATAGATACAACAGGTGCAGGAGATGCATTTTGGGCTGGAACTTATTATGGCCTTCTGAAAGGGAAAACAATATTTGAATCAGCTAAAATTGGAAATATTGTAACTGCTTACCGTATTGAACACGAGAAAGATACTTCACTACCAAACATTGAAGAAATAGCCAAAGCATACGGATTGGAGGGAAAATTATGCGAGTAGCCTTTTTTAACCCACAAGGTAATTTTGATCCAAAAGACAGTTATTGGACAACACACCCGGATTTTGGTGGCCAGCTTGTTTATGTTAAAGAAGTTGCTTATGAACTGGCAAAAAAGGGTATTAATATTGATATTTTCACCAGAAGAATTGTTGATCCAGACTGGCCAGAGTTTAAAGAAAAATTTGATAGTTATCCTGATATGAATAAAATCAATATAATTCGCATTGATTTTGGTGGCAAAAAATTCTTACCTAAAGAAAAATTATGGCCATATTTAGGTGAATATACCTACGGAATTGAAAAATATTATGATTCTATAAACGTTATACCTGATTTTGTGACCACTCACTATGGAGATGGGGGGATTTCTGGAGTAATTTTTGCTAAAGATACAGGGATTCCATTTTCTTTTACTGCACATTCTCTAGGTGCACAAAAAATGGACAAAATGGCCAGTATTTATGATAGTTTTGAAAAAATGAATTATGATTATAATTTTACTTCAAGGATCACAGCTGAAAGATTTGCCATGAAATATTCCTCGGTAAACATAGTAAGTACGTCGATGGAAAGATTTCAACAATACGCACACGAAATGTACAAGGATTGGGTCGATGTTGAAGATGATAGTAAATTTGCTGAAATTTCTCCGGGCGTAAACACTCAGATTTTCAATAGTCAAACCCAGGACACAGATAAAAAAATAATAGATAAAATACAAAATACGATAAAAAAATATGGAACTTCTGAAAGAATCGGGAAGCCACTAATAGTAGCATCCAGCAGACTTGAACCTAAAAAAAATCATATAGGTTTACTCAGGGCGTACAATGCAAGTGAGAAATTAAAAGAAAAAGCAAATCTTATAATAGTAGTTAGGAGTCTTGAAGATCCTTACAAAGAATACACCAAAAAACCGGAGCCTGAAAGAAAAGTTTTAAGGCAGCTAATAAACTTAATAAAGAAAGAAAAATTGCAGGACAAAGT
>JASMTM010000089.1:0-13080 GCA_041694295.1 Petrotogales bacterium | reverse complement strand
TGACTTTTTGAGAAGAAAGGTATAACCAAAATAATATAGAAATGGATGCATCTTAAAATGATATAATTTTTATGACCCGAGGTGAAAAAATGCACCAAAAAACGAGACATATAATTGTACGGTGTGTTATTTTTAATAAAAATAGCGTTTTGGTCGTTAAACATGCTCATAATTGCAGGCAACCTTTTTGGTGTTTTGCAGGAGGTAAAGTAGAACAAGGAGAAACTATCCCAGAAGCACTTAAAAGAGAATTAAAAGAAGAAACAAATATTGAGATAGAACCAGGTAACATTCTATTTGTTCAGGATTTCATTCATGAACACCTTCTAGAGCTGTTCTTTCAATGCGAAAAAATTTCGGGAACTGGCGAGTTAGGCTATGACCCAGAAGTTAAAGGCAGTCCCGTGTTGGTAGATATTCGCTGGGTCGATGTAAACAAGCTAACAATGATGCCCGTTTATCCGCTGGCGCTTTCAAAAAGAATTTCAAGAGAAATAAAAATCAGCGGTATTGCCTTTGCTCAACTTTACAAAAAAGAAGAACTTAGAAAAAGCGATGAAGATTTAAACTCTCTCAAATCCTAAGGAGGGAATATCATGGATTTCGACATTTATGCAAAAGATTTAACTGTAACAGAAGCAATGAGAAATCATCTTGAGAAAAAACTGTCAAAAGCATTCAAGATTTTTCCAGAAGATAGGTTTATTGCAATGGATGTAAGGATATCAAAAGAAAGGCAGTTTTTCAAAGTTGAATTAACGGCACATCTTTCTGGTTTTGTTGTACGTGTAGAAGAGAAAGGCAATGATTTTTACCTTGTTGTTGATGCTCTTGCAAACGTATTTGAAAGACGTCTTAAAAAGTATAAGGATCGTTCAAATGTTAAACGCAGAGCTAGTGTAAGAGAAGTTGCAGACACATTATCAGGGAATGGCAATGATTATGAAGAAGATGAACAAGAGGGACCGACAATTTCACGAAAGAAACGGTTTTCCATTAAACCCATGACTCTTGACGAAGCAGTATTACAAATGGAAATGCTTGGACATACCTTTTTTGTATTCAGAAATGCAGATACCGATGAAATAAACGTTTTATACACAAGGAAAGATGGTTCTCTTGGATTAATTGAAATGGAAGAATAAGATTCTTAGAGAGCCACTGCGGTGGCTCTCTTGTTTCATGGAGGTGAAAAAAGATAGAAAGGAAGCAAAAAATCGTATTTAGTTATTTTGAAGAAGAGATAAGGATCGCTGTACTCAATAACGATACACTTGAAGAAATATTCTTTGAAGAGCTGGACAGTGATAGCTACACTGGTAATATATATCTGGGTCGTGTGGAAAATGTTGTACCCAGTCTTGAAGCAGCTTTTGTTAACATAGGTATCGGAAAGAACGCATTTCTAAGGTTTAAGGACTCATTGGGCAAAGATAAGCTAACCAAAAACAGTAAAGTTCTTGTACAGGTTAAGAAAGACCCTATGGGAAGCAAAGGTCCACAGGTAACACTTAAGGTAAGCATACCAGGAAGAACGCTCGTTTATCTCCCCTTCTCAAAGCACATTGGTGTATCCAGAAAAATTTCAGATACCACAGAGCGAGAAAGACTTATAAAGCTAGCAAAAGAAAACCTTAAAGACAGCGAAGGTGTGATCTTTAGAACGGCAGCCTTTGGAGTGGGAGAAGAAACAATAAAAGAAGAGCTTGATAACATCAGGAAAGAATGGAAAAAAGTAAATAATAGTTATAAAAGAAGCAGAAAGCCAAAGCTGCTTTATGAAGAACCAAGCCTTGTGGAATACATATTAAGAGAAAGACTCACGGAAACAACAGGTGAAATTATCATAGACAGTGAAAATCTCTGGCATGATGTAGTAGCAGGTATAAGCAAATTTAAGACAGGTTATAAACCGGTTGTACGTTTTGTTGAAGATGATGCTTTCCAGTATACAGGATTGTATGAAAAACTGGATATTCTGTATAAAAACAAAATACCTCTTGAAGGTGGCGGAAATATTGTAATTGATAATACAGAGGCAATGACAGTTGTGGATGTTAATTCAGCCAGCAATCTTTCGGGAAGCGATATTTCAGAAACATCAATCAATACAAATCTAGAAGCAGTAACAGAAATTGCAAGGCAACTTAAACTGAGAAATATTGGTGGGATTGTGGTAATTGATTTCATAGATATGAACACTGAAGAAGATCAAACCAAAATAATCAACAAGTTCAGAAAAGAATTAATGAACGATAAAGCGCGATCTATGATAATGGGTTTTACCGAACTTGGACTGCTTGAAATGACCAGAAAACGTTCAAATGCAGCCATAGGATCTAAATTATATTCAAGATGTCCTGTTTGTCATGGAAGCGGTCGAATAGAATCACCAAGATTTGTCTATCAGAAGATAGTACGAGATCTGAAGAAAACCTTTGAAAGCGACAAAAAAATTACAGGTGCTGAGATCAGTGTTTATCAAAACCTTTCCGGTGTTTTAACTCCTGACACACAGAAGGAGTTATCAAAAGTTCTTAAAAAAACTATTAACGTTAACTTCACCTGGCCAATTCCCGGTGAATATGATATCAAATTCCTAAAAGACAAGCCCAAAAAGAAAAAGAAATAGAAGCCTTCAAAGGCTTCTATTTCTTTGGTGGGTGCGACAGGGATCGAACCTGTGGCCTCTTCCGTGTGAAGGAAGCGCTCTCCCTCTGAGCTACGCACCCCTTAAGGCAAAATGATTTTAGCATTACCCACAAAGGGTGTCAAGCTTGGCTATTTTTCTTTGATGGTTACACTGGATATTCTAAAACCTTTTTCATTGAGTTTAATATCGATATTTTCAAGTAACTCCAGTGATTCAATATTGAAATGAGCGGTCTCACCAGAAATTTCTAACTCTGCTGAAGTATCAAGAAGAGTATTCAGCAATTCTTTAACGATGCTTATATGACTTTTTTCGTCAATTCCTGAAATTGTAAGCTCTATCAACATATTCTCTCCTCCAAATTTTTCCATTGATGCTGTACAGCTTGTTTTACATGTAAACAAATACGTTCGTTAATCAAAATAAAAACTTAATTTTAGACTGTTAAGATTGTAGAAGTTAGAGGTATGGTAGTTTAAACGTGTAAACTCCACCCCTGTTAGAAAATTCCCCAAACTAAGCAAAGAAAGCAGCCCATCAGGGCTGCTTTCTTCATAATGAAATCAATACAATTGTAATTCAAAATAGTACAAAGCAGTTGCCCCGGTGTCTTCTTGAAGTCCCCCGGGTATATAATTTGCTCCATCAGGTATTACATCTGTCGTGTTTGTCGCAGCTGTAAGATTTTCATGAAGGGTATCGAAATGAACATTATCAGTTGTGAAAACTGCAATTTTATATGTTCCTTCATCATCGTGATAGGCTATGCCATAATTATCTGTATCAATGTCTCTGCCAAGTTCATTGATGTTATCGGGTACACTCTTGTTCAATATTAAACTACTTTCCATGCTCAAAGCCAGTACTCTAAAATTCATCGCCACTTGCAGCGCTTCAGCTTTTCTAACAGCATTCATGGCTATGGGAGTTATCGTTGAAATAAGAGCAGCTATGACAGCTAAAACTATCATAAGTTCTACCAGTGAAAAACCTTCTTTTCTTTGTTTTCTCATTTCAATCCTCCTCTTTAATTATTCATCAATATTATAAACAAATAAATACCTTTTCATAATAAATCAGTCCAAACCGCAGGTTAAAAATATTTACAATCGCTTTTATTTTTCAGCAGATTTTAAAGTCATATTAAGTTTAAACGTTCATAACAGGTACTTCATCAGGTATTATCAACTTGGCATCTGTATTCTCTATTACCTCTTTGATTGTTGTAGATGGTGCAAGCTCCTTCAAAACAAGACCTTCACCGGTAGGTTTAATGACACACATTTCGGTAACAACAAGATCAACCTTTCTTATTGAGGTCAAAGGAAGGGTGCATTCAGACACTATCTTTGGTTTGCCTTTTGTTGTGTGTGTCATTACAACGATCACCTTCTTTGCTCCAGTAACAAGATCCATGGCTCCTCCCATACCGGGAACGAATTTACCAGGTATCTTCCAGTTTGCAAGATGACCCTTTTCATCCACCTGTAAAGCTCCAAGAATAGTAACGTCAAGATGTCCACCACGTATGATGGCAAAAGAGAGAGCAGAATCTATCGCAGCTGCACCTTTTATATATGTAACTGGCTGTCCTCCAGCATTTGTCATGTCAGGATCTGCTTCATTTTCGTCTACGCTTCTCCCCATTCCTACAATACCGTTTTCAGAATGAAAAAAGACTTTGATATTTTCAGAAATGTAGTTGGCAACCAGCGTAGGTATTCCGATCCCCAGATTAACCAGATCTTCATCCTTTAACTCAAGAGCTGCTCTTTTGGCAATGATTTCTCTCTTTCTTGCTTTATCTTCAATCATGTCATATCTCCCCTTTTTGAGCTTTTACAATATAATCAACAAATATATGCGGTGTTACAATCTCATCAGGTTCAAGTTCACCAACTTCAACAATTTCCTCGACCTCTGCGATAACAAGTTTTGCAGCAGTTGCCATTATATGATTGAAATTCTGAGCTGTTAGTCGATACATAAGATTACCCCATTTGTCTGCCTTCCTGGCTTTAATCAGGGCTACATCAGCTTCAATGGCCTCTTCTAACAGAAACTCCTTACCGTCAATTTCGATCTTTCTTTTTCCATTTTCTACTTCTGTTCCTATTCCTGTTGGAGTCAAAATACCACCAAGTCCTGCCCCTGCAGCCCTTATTTTCTCAGCAAGAGTCCCTTGAGGAACAAGTTGCACTTCCAACTCGTTTTTGTTCATCTGGTTTATCGTTTCAGGATTTGTTACTATATGAGATGCGGTAAGTTTTTTAACCAATTTACTTGTTATCAATCTGCCACATCCCTTTTCTGGAAAAGCAGTATCATTTGCAATCATATGAAGATCTCCAATGCCAGCATCGATTAATTTTGTTATAAGCAATTCAGGGGCCCCACAACCAAGAAAACCTCCGACCATAATTGAATCCCCTGCATCAACCAATTCTGCAATTTGATCAGGATAAATTTGTTTATTCATTATCTCCCTCCTTTATTCCATTACGTTAAGGATTATAACTGATGCTAAACTAATAATGAAATCCATTTTCTTTTTCTGGGAGTTATTAGATTATGAAAATCCAGGATTGTCTGAAAAAAGAAGCATTAGACACGTTTTTAAAAAGAAAAAATTTTCTATCTGGGGAAGTTAAATTACTGGGAGAACACATAGAATTACTTAATAACATTAATAAAATGCAAGAAAAAACGTTGTGGAAAGCTGTTTATGAAAGTGCAGCTACCAGATCAGTAAAGCTGTTAAGAAATTCAGGTTATACATTTTCCAAATTGAGAAGTTTTATCAAACAGAAAACGCAGAAGGAATATAGAGTATTTGTTTATCCAATAATAGATGATCTTCGAAAAAAAGAGGAAGAATTGAAGAATGAAGTTGAAGCACTAAAACATTTTAGAGATAGAGTTGTTGTACATCTTGATCCACGATTTGTTTTTAACAAAAAGCGGCTGAATGAAAACTTTGTGGAGGTTTCATTGCTGAATAAAGTGAACGATTTCATTCAGCATATGGCGTTCACTCTGTTCGAAAAAGACATAAAAATATAAGGGAACCATAAAGGTTCCCTTTCTGGCGGGGACGACGAGACTCGAACTCGCGGCCACCGGTGTGACAGACCGGCATGATAACCAACTTCACCACGTCCCCATCGGATAAGATTGTACATCATGTTAATTGGGCTGTCAACAGGTTTAAACATGGGTAAATCAAGCATAGACACCTTATTTTACGATTGTTGAAGTTACCATACCTGCATGGTAAAATCACTATTGCAAAGGCGACGTAGCCAAGGGGCCAAAGGCGGAGGTCTGCAAAATCTCTACTCGAGGGTTCAAATCCCTCCGTCGCCTCCAGAGGAGAGGTTAACCTCTCCTTTTTTTAGGTGAATACAAATGAAAAGATACTTTATCACCGGCGAACGAGGATGCGGAAAAAGTACTCTGCTTAAAAACATAGTAAAAGAATGCAGGCTTGATATTGAAGGCTTTACAACGTTTTTCGATCATACAGAAAGCCGCCTTTATCTGCAAATCATTAATCATCAAACACGCTTCCTAATTGCAGAAAGAAATAAATATGGTTATATGAAGTCAAACACAGATGAGCTGTTGAAAGTATCGCAGGTTATAGATAGATCATTTACCAACCAGAAGACGCTAGCTATCGATGAACTGGGGTTTATTGAGCAGGAATCAAAAAGATTTATGAATGTTGTCGAAAACATACTTAACAATGCAAAAGAATGTATTTGTGTTATCAGAAAAGATAACAACGCTTTTTTAAAAAGAATCAAGCAATTAGCTGACTATGAAACTATTGTTCTTACCTATGACAATAGAGAAGCAGTAAAAAGAAGATTAAAACAAGTATTCTGTAAATGAAAAGGCCGGGAAAAATATCCCGGCCAGTTCATTTTACCTATGGAGTGAACAATCCCACCAAAGCAATAATTAAAATTACTACATTTGCGATTATCAAGATGTTTATAGTTGTTCTTAAATTATTCATCGAACGTGAATTCTCACCTATTTGGGATTCCAGTGTGTTGGCTTTTTCAATGGCACTATTTGCAGTGCTCATTGCTTTGTCAGCTTTTTGATCAACTTCGTTGATTTTCTTAATTAACGAATCATATAGTTTTTCCAAATTACCAACGTTCCCTTCAACGCTGGAAAGACTATTTTTAACCTCCATCATTGCATTTTCCAGGCTGGAAAGTCTGTCCCCGAATCCAGAAACCTCTTTTTCAAAAGAACTAAACTTATAACTCAAGTCAGAATACTTTTTGTTTAGTTCGGAATAATGTTCCTCAACCTTTTTTTCCAGAGCTGTTAACAATCTGAGATTGCTTTCTGTTTTAACATCAAGGCTCTCAAATGAATTCTCGATGCTTTCCAGAGACTTCACTCTTGTTTCAAGAGCAACGAGTTTTTCTGCATTGGTTTCATCACCATCATCAATATAATCCATGATATTCTGTAAAGTAACCGCCAACTCAAACCTTGAAACAGATGTACTTCCTTCAAAAACGTCACCCTCAAAGATACCTTCAAGTATACCTTCTTCATAAAGCTTATTAACGGCTGAATAAGCCCAGTGGTCTTCATTAAGATCCTCAAAACCAAATAAAAACGCCACAAGTGATAACATGATAAGAAGGGTCATCACTTTCTTCATAACTCCGTCCCCCCTTGTATAACTAAATGTACTTTCATTATAACACCATAGGCCTCTCTAATAAGAACAGTTATGGGTATTTTGACACATTTTTCCATTTTTGTTATTTTGAAGCAGCAGTTTATTACACCGGCCCGCGTCCAATTGCTTTATAAAGCAGCCTTCCAGAACCAAAAACATGGGTAATTTCCATAGCGTCCCCTGACAATATGGCAAAAGATGCAAGACCGTTTACCTTAATTTGACCGATGCCTTCTTTCAGCAAACCAAAGATTTTTGCGGGATTGTATGTTAAAGGCTTCAGTGTCTTCTCAACAGAAATGCCTGCCTTAAGTAGCTCCCTGAATGTTTGTGTTAAGGTGTCAACAGGCGCAGACTTGATACCTTCAAGATTACCGTCTTTGTCAAACACAGGCAAACTCCCGCACCCATCCGTGGAAACCGTAATATTGTTCAATAAATGCTCCTTTTTCATGATGTCTTTTAAGTAATGTATTGATTTTTCTCCAGCAGTAAAATCAATAAAGCCATCTTTCTTTTCCACCCAGTGGATAGCTTGATCCAGAAGGTTCTCGTTCCTTGACACATGGGTAGGTAATAAAACAGAGGATGGTAATTCACCATTTTCTACTGCTTTAAATAAAGGTTTCATACCATCTGGAGAACCTCCCATATGACAGACCACCGTCCCTTTTTTACCAGCAAGCATCGATCCACGTCTTACTTCCAGTGCAAGTCTCTTAAGTTCATATCCAGTAACTCCACTGCCACGGTGGTCAGAAATTGCAATTTCACCGGCTCCGAGAATTTCAGGTATCAGAACAATATCCCCTTCAATATTGCCACTTATAGTTTTTACAGGGTATCCATATGAACCAGAAAGCATAAAGGACCTTAGCCCTCTTTCATTCAATGACCTAACCTTTGCAAGAAGTGATATGAGATCCCGGGTTATTCCATCTGTACCTAGAAGTCCGATAACTGTTGTGGTACCTGCCTTTGAAAAATCATCTTCTTCTGCTCCGGTAGTTCTTGTTGTAAAACCTCCTTCGCCACCGCCACCTATAAGATGAACATGACCATCGACAAAACCAGGAACAACAATACTACCAGAAACATTGTATACTTCATCAATTAAGTCATTATCTTTATTAAGAGCTATTTCTTCTTTTATCGCAAGTATTTTATCGCCAGCTATTAATAAATCTGCTTTCCCATAATATTCTGGAGTATAAATAACTCCACCTTTAATCAAGATCATATTTACACCTACTTATAACCGATTAACTTCTTCATTGTTCCTGAGAATTTGGTACCATAATACATACTTGTTCCCAAAGAAAGAGACGCCTTAAGCGCAACGGTTTGAAGATCCTTAAATGGTTCACCCAAAACGGAAAATGTTATTCCAAGACTGAGAGGTGTATCACCTATTATATAGATTTCTGACATTAGCGTCGTATTGAATTCTACAACATTAAATGTATCATCTGTGGTATTAAAATACCTATAACCTCCTTCGAGAGTGAATCCTACTCCTCCAAAAGAAAAAAGATTTAATACGTTGACTCTATTTTGCGATTTCTGAGACATTGAAAAACCAGCGTCAATCTTTAGCAAATCAACAGAACCGTCAATACTTGAAAATAATGGGTCCACTGAATTATCTGTAGCAACAAGGGTTGTCAGATCATAAAATGGGTCAATCAATTCCTGATTAAAAAGATCTGCTGAATATGAAACGGATATATGTGGCGAAATAGGCAAATTAAAATCTGGAATGTATCCAAATTGGAATTCCAAAAGTGCCGGATCATATTCCTCGACATGTCCGAAAAGTCCGGCCAGCAATGAATACATTCCTGATTTAAAAACATTGTCAAAACTGATACCCGTTTCAAGAAGATATACGTCATAGTTTAATGAATACAATCCTCTTGCATTTATCGAAGTTCGCGACATGAAATATGGAGCACTTTCTCCTATGTTGATTTTTTCCGGGAAAGATAACGTTAATGAACCCTCAATCCCCTCCCTAGAATCAAATTTCAACTCATAATTGCTGTAATTATCCGGTGAATACTGAACTAAGGCTCCAAAGTATTCACTAAAAATATCCTGAGAATAATCTGAGAACTGCAGAAGACCAAAGGTGTAATAGGGATATTTTGAAAAGAACAATCCGTTGTTAAGTACTATTCCTTCAGCGTTGAAAGCAACCGATGTACTAAGTTGCAGGTCATAAGCATCCAGTTTGTTATGTTCTTTTTTTAGCTCAAAGGGATTGTTTATTAGGGGTGGCCAGTGATTGTTATGTCTTTCTACATCGTAACTATGATAATCAGGATCGATATGAACCTGTTCGTACTCTGTTAAATGAACGAGTGTAGTTGACTCTGTTAAGACAAATGTTTCCGAAGATTGTGGACTTATTACCTCTACCTTTACAGGCACATTTCTACCATCAAGATCAATTTTTATCCCTTCCGGGGTTTTGTAAGCGCTGGCATCGAAGTTGTCTTTATTCAAAAACAGATCTTCGATAATTGCCCCATCAACATATTTAGACATAAATTCTATAAAGGATTTTTCACTCATGGGAACATAAAAAGACTCTTTCTGATATCTGGATAAAATATCATACAACCTATCTTTACCAAGATAATCCTGTAACATGAAAAAAGCTCTTTTGGCTTTTTGATAGTAAACAATGCTCTGGTAATTCACAGGAATTTTGCCAACATTATCAGCCACAGCAGATTTAACCTTTGATCTTTTCATATCCAATAAAAGATATTGATCAGCCATAGAAAGCGTTTCTGGAATACCAAGATCCTTCAGTAATCCCATTACCACATCAGGTGCATCCCAGTTAAAGTAATCATCATCACCGTACAACTCTTTGAAAGTATTGTGGGCGATATAATCTGTTATTCCTTCGCTTAGAAAATTTCCTCTAAGGAAATCGGTACTTGTTCCAACACCAAACCACAGATGAGTAATTTCATGCGCAACAACGTACATACTGAGGGGATCAAGAAGTCCATTAATCCATAAATCTACGGTAGAGAAAAAGCCATCTCCAAGTGTTACCACACCACTTGTTGTCATTCCATACAGACCGGGATAAGGATTTTGAATGACAAAAATATTAGAATAGGGAAGCCTCCCGAAATCTTTATCCAGGGAGTTCAAAACCTGCATTGCATAAGTTGCAACTGAAGCCCCTACTCCAGTTAAACCCTTTTTGTGTATAACTTTTACAGTGTAGTTCCCTCCCTTTAAAGAGGTGGTTTTGTAATCGTTTTTTCTTACAAAGATTAGGGGACATGTTGATAGCTCTTTTTCTGTTCCCCAGGTATCCTTTTCGATTTCTTCAGCATTTACTATCGGAAGCCATTTTTCCGGATAGTTTAGCGATAATTTCCACTTATGTGGTTCTAATATAAACGTATCAGTATCCGAAACATGAAGGGGATACCACGCAAATCGCCACAAAAAAATGCTCTTCTGCAGAGTATTTTCCGGTTCAAACCTCTCTTCATAAAAAGTCTTAAAAGTGATTATCACGGTGTCTCTTTTTTCGGTTACAAGGAAGCATTTTTCTCTCAATTTCTTATCGGCAAGCAATGTTGCTGGATATGTTTCAATATTATAGGATAACTTATTATGATTGTTATCGTAAACGCCTGTTATTTCTATCCTAGTCCGTCCGCCTTCAAAAAACGCATGTAGATATGGGTTATCACCCATGTTCAGGTTTGGTAATAAAAGAAATTTTGATTCTTCTCCATTCAATTCAATCAGTGCAGTGCCATCAACCGTGAGCTCTTCAGGGTTAAAATCTGCTTCAATACTGTATGAAGCAGAAAACAAACAAGAAAAAGCAAGCAAAATAATTATTGCCAACAGAATTTTTTTCATAAACTCACCTCAAGGTAATTATACAACCAAATAAAAAATGCCCCCATATAGCGGGGGCATTTTCTAAACTTTTTGATTAGTGTTCACCAAGAGATGGAACCTGATAAACTGGATAAATCATTTCATAACCTGCAAGCTGTCCAATCATTCTTGGTATTTGTGTTAAATCATATATACCTGCAAATTTCTCCGCACCAGGACCAAAGGCAAACACTGGAACTGGAGCTGCACTATGATCATACGTTGTCCATCCAACATCAACATGATTACTGAGTATTGTACCTATTGAGTTGGGACCGCCATAATAAGATTCAGCACTCATTCTCTTGTAGAGCTCCACGTCTTCTTCTGTCATTTCAACGTTGCAGTATCTTTTCATAGCAGATTTCAACTCTTCAATTGAATCTCCGTGATTATAAAAAAGCCAGTCTGCTGTTCGTGTATAGTCATTCCTTATCTTCTCAAGATTAATTGTATAATCTCCTGTGGAAAGACCAAGTCCACCTGTTTCATGATCAGCTGTAACAACAATTAGTGTATCGGGATGTTTTTCAGCGAAATCCAGGGCAACTTTCACAGCGTTATCAAATTCTACCGTCTCCTTCCAAACACCGTACACATCATTACCATGAGCCTCCCAGTCGATCTGAGATCCTTCAACCATGAGGAAGAATGGATCACCATCTTTGGAAAGTACTTCAAGAGCTTTCTCTGTCATTTCTGGCAATAACGGTTGTTCACCGCTTCTCTCTGTGACTGCATCAAGATGGCTTGACGAGAAAAGTCCAAGAAGTTTGTCTCCTTCATAATTCATTAGTTCACTTTTTGTTGTTATATAGTCAAAACCCTTTGCTCTTGCAAAAGTTATAAGATCCTTTCCATCAGTTCTGCTTCCACCTGTCGGCACAAAATGGCGCCAACCTCCTCCAAGAACAACATCAAGGGAACTATTTACTAACTGTTCTGCAAGTTCATTTTCGTAGTCTCTATCTTCAACATGCCCGTAGAAAGAAGCAGGTGTAGCGTGAGTAACGCGGCATGTAGATACAATTCCTGTTTTGACCCCATATTTTGCTGCAATCTCTACTATTGTCGGGACAATAGTACCATCAGGTAGAATACTTATCATTCCGTTATTTGTCTTAAATCCTGTTGATAGTGATGTTCCGGCTGCTGCTGAGTCAGTGACATTGCTATTGGCTGAATATGTAGTGGCACTCCCAAAATATGGCGCTTTCATCATATGAAGCTCTCTTTCTTCGATAAAACTTGTTAAGAGAACATGGTTAATACCCATTCCGTCTCCGATAAGTAAAATAACATTCTTAGTATAACCAGCTATTACAAGTGTTACCAGCATTAAGGAAAGCAACATAATAAGGAGTAGTTTTTTCATAAAATTCACCTCCATAAAAAAATTGAACAATAATTATTATAACATTTCACTTTTTAGATAATAAAACTTATATGGCATTATTACTGTTGTTTCACAATATCTATATCTTTAAGAAAACCCAAATTTCATTTTTAAAAAAGGATAATTTCTTAACTTGAGAAATTCTACATTATGATATAATATATCGAAATCGATATATCGAGGTGATAATATTCTAAAATATGGCTTTCTCAAGTATTTTGTACTGGAAATGATAATAGAACATGATGAACTTCATGGATATAAATTAATGAATCTCATTTCTGAAAAGACAGGATTTGATGTTTCACCGGGCTCAATATATCCGGTATTGAAAAATCTTGAAGACAAAGGATATCTAAAGATGTCAAAAGAAGGTAGAAGGAAAATATACAG
>JASMTM010000088.1:0-27110 GCA_041694295.1 Petrotogales bacterium | reverse complement strand
TGTCTTTTTGACTTCATTAAGTACAGACTGCTTCATTGATTCATATTCTACAGATTTCGTATCTGTCGTATCAACAAAACCAATAGCGGTTTTAGATTTATTTATAAACTCTCCTCCCAGGTTACTTGTCATTATAATTATAGTGTTCTTGAAGTCCACATATCTTCCCTGAGAATCTGTTAGGTGTCCATCGTCCATTATCTGCAATAAGAGATTGAAAATATCTGAATGTGCCTTTTCGATTTCATCAAAGAGTATTACCGAGAAAGGTTTCTTCCTAACCATTTCGGTAAGTGTGCCGCCTTCATCGTATCCTACATATCCTGGAGGAGCGCCAATAAGCCTGGACATGGAAAAACGTTCCATATATTCCGACATATCAAATCTTACTAAAGATCGTTCATCATCAAATAGATATTCTGCTAGAGCCTTAGCTAATTCAGTTTTTCCAACACCTGTGGGACCCATGAAAAGAAATGTTCCTATTGGTCTTCTTGGATCTTTGATTCCACTTCTTGCCCTTCTAATTGCCTTTGCTACCGCAGTTATTGCTTCATCCTGACCGACAATTCTTTCATGCAAAGCGCTCTCAAGCGTTAAAAGCTTTTCACTATCTGATGCTTCTAGTTTTCTCAAGGGGATGCCGGTCCAATTAGAGATAATTTCTGCAACTTCTTCTTCATTTATTTCTATTACTTCATTGTCTACATTTTCTCTCCACTCTTTGTATTTACCCCTGAAAAGCGAATCAAGATTTTCCTTTTTTTCTTCAAGTTCAACAGCATTTTGACTACCTTTTGAAATCGAAGGCTTTTCTTTCTCTGTTTTTATTTTCTCAAGCTGGTTCTTAATATTCCTTAATCTATCAGGCATGGTAAGCTTTCTTAACCTTACTCTTGCACCGGTTTCATCAATAACATCTATTGCTTTATCTGGAAGAAATCTGTCACTTATGTATCTGTTTGACATAACGACTGCAGCTTCAATTGCACGTTCTGAATATTTTACCTTGTGATGTGATTCGTATCTATGTTTTATTCCGTGGAGTATATCAATTGTTTGTTCGACGCTTGGTTCAGATATATATATTTTCTGAAACCGTCGTTCAAGCGCAGCATCCTTTTCAACATATTTTCTGTACTCATCTGGTGTAGTAGAACCAATACATTGTATGGCACCACTAGCCAGAGCAGGTTTGAGAATATTTGCTGCGTCAACAGCACCCTCAGCTGACCCGGCTCCTACAATCGTATGCATCTCATCTATAAACAAAATGATGTCGCCATTATTAGTGACTATTTGGAGCAATTTTTTTAATCTTTTTTCAAATTCCCCTCGATATTTTGTTCCAGCCACAAGAGAAGCAACATCTAGAGCGAATATTGTTTTACCTTTAAGTGTTTCGGGAATCTCCTCTTTAACAATCATTTGTGATAATCCTTCTACAATGGCTGTTTTTCCAACACCAGGATCACCTATTAGAACGGGGTTATTTTTCTTTCTTCTAGAAAGTATTTCCATAACTCTCTTTCTTTCAGTTTCTCTACCTATTATTGGATCAAGTTTATCCTGTTTTGCAAGAGCAGTTAGATCAGTCCCAAAACCTTCCAGCTGTTTCAAATCGGATTGCATACTTGGGGATTTAGAATTGTAGTACTCGTTACTGCCGCGTTCATCTGTATTACCAGCTACTCCTTCAATTATTTCCTTTCGCAAATTTGTCAGGCTAATATTCATCTGTTTCAGTATATGAGCTGCTATGCCTTCTCCCTCTCTTACAATACCTAGGACAATATGCTCTACTCCAATCTTCTTTTGTCCTAACATACGTGATTCATCATGAGCAAGTTCAATAACCCTTCTCGCTCTTGGTGTCATTTGAGGAGACCCCACCACCGACTGGTGTACATTAGTTCCTACCATAGTTGTGATCTCCCTCAAAACTCTATCATAGGTTACTCCGTTATTTCGGAGAACCTTAATTATTTTAGTTTTGTCGACTTTTAATATTGCCAAAAGCAGATGTTCGGTACCAACATAAGGGTGGCCCAAACTTCTGGCTTCATCCTGTGCTGTTACAAAAACCTGCGCTGCTCCTTCTGAAAATTTATCAAAATACATCATGTCACCTCCGTGTGTTACACGAAACCTCCTTTTCGTTTCCTAAATACTTTGACTATCTCTTTATGAAGTGTGTTCGGAGATTTTTCTCCGTCAAATATGTATACCCGGTCTTTATTTTCTTCAGCAATTGTTAGATAACCATTCCTTACTCTTTCAAAAAATTCTACTCCTTCTGTCTCTATTTTATCATTTCTTGCATTTTTCTGCTTTCTTTTAATAGCCTTTCTTGCAGAGATGTCAATAAGAAATGTCAAATCCGGTAAACACCTATCAACCGCGAAACTATTCATATTTTTCACAAGATCAACAGAAAGCCCTCTACCATACGCCTGATAAGCCAGCGATGAATCCAGGAATCTATCTGCGATGACTACCTTCCCTTTTTGAAGATTTGGAATAATAATTTCTCTAACTATTTGAGCCCTTGAAGCTAAAAACAGTAATAATTCAGCTTCCGGACAAAGATTGTATTCCTTATGCAATAAAATTTCCCTAATATCTTCTCCCGCTCTGGTACTTCCAGGTTCTCTAATAACAATAAAATCCTCTTTTTCTTTTTCTAGATATTTCTTAAATAATCTGAACTGAGTAGATTTCCCTGAGCCATCTATTCCCTCAAAACTAATGAACATTGCTTTCATCCTTTCTTAGAATTAGAGGAGGTTCAATAATAATTTCTGACGTTGAATTGCTCCTCCCTTTTATTAGAATAAGTTGAGCCTGCCTTTTTAATTTACCATGAACAATTTTCATTTTATGTATTCCCAGTTTATTATCATCAAAACTTCTTAACCATTCAGCCATGTCTCTGGGATGAATAACAAAGTAAAACACTCCTCGATTTTTTAACAACCATCTTGTAGCCTTAGCAAATTCCATTAGAGAATTCTTGTTGAGCCTTCTCCACTCATTTCTCGTTTCTTTCGAGCTCCTTAACCCCGAATGCGCAAAATGTGGAGGATTACATATAACCATATCGAAACTCCCACATCGAAATTCATTTCTGACAGAGCCAATGTCCAGCTGTTTTACATTAATATTACCCCTTAGATTGTTATTCATTACATTCCTTCTGGCAATTTCAATCAGCTGTTCATTTTTATCGATTGATGTAACTTCAACCTGATTATTTTTTGCTAAATAAAGGGAGATTATTCCGCTGCCACAACCAAGTTCAATAATCTTTTTAGTTTTCTTCGAAATCTCAACATACCATCCAAGTAGAACTGTGGCATGATTTGGCTTTGCTTCAGTGTAACTAAAATCAAGCTTTAGATCCTTCAGGTATGTTTCTCTAAATTTATTAAACAAGTTCATCACTCAATTTTATAAAAAATAAGCGTAGATTTGTCATCCATTTCAACACTTAATATGTCTTTCAATTTTTCTGGAATTACAGCTCTAGATATTTTTTCAATTGATAAAGAAGCTTTTTGAAAATCGCAGGTGTCTATGTATATGCTAGAGCCACTGTTTATTTTTATCAAATCTGCCATGCAATTATTGTGGTAGAGATTCAACGCAGAGAAATTTCTTAAGGAAAGCTCGCTTAACTCTATAGTACTTTGATAAATGTTCATTTTCGAAAAAACCATTGTTCCAGTATTACATTTTATATTTGAGTTTACAATTAATGCATTTTTCACATACATATTTTCAAAACCATTATATATTTCAGAGTTATATATAACGCTATCAACAGAATTTTCAATGTTCAGTCCTTCATCCAAACTACTATTATATATCTGCAAATATTCTCCTGAAAAATCTAATAAACCGTTGATACTGCAGTTATCTAGAATAATTATAGATCCTTTATCACCAACTATATTCGTGTTTCCAAAATCAACATTTCTTGCTAGCATTAACCCTCCAGAGCCAACTCGTATTCCATCAGATGATGCAAGTGAAATGAAACTGATTTTTCCTCTTCTACCATCCATTTCGATTGAACCATTAACCAGTAATGAACTACCCCTTCCAATCTTAACGGTTACTTCAGGTTCAATTCTCAAGTGCTTATTTTCACCCACAGCAATCCGACCCTGCAAATAATAATCTTCCCCGGCACTAAAAAGTGTGTCGGCTCCCATTAATGAAAGCACATAAGTTGATGTTAATCGTCTTAATGGTTCCGATTTTGCAAATACTGGAACTGAAGGTAAGTAGTGTGTTTTTGTAGAAGCAATACTTATTCGATAAAGATCTCCTTTGTTTTCAGAAACAAATTCTGCAGAAATCCTCGTAGGACTGTCATCTTCTGTTTTCATTATTTCTTCCCAATTTCCATTCTTGAATCTTTCAATCTTAACTTCTGTATCTGGTTCAACATTTTTCCAGGACGCAATCCTAAAGTATCCACCTTCTTCAATATAGAGCTCGGGAACATTTTCTTCAAACGTCTTGACAATCTCGATTTCTTTGTTAATCGTTTTTACATTACCGTCTGAGTCAGTCACACTTGCTTTAAGAGTGTGCCTCCCTTCAGGGATTTCATACGCTGGAAACAATCTACAATCATTAAAAAGTAAAGGTATTCCGTCAATTTTCGCTTTAATAATTAGGTCATCGTGTTTGTCCCAGTCATCGTTAACATCAAAAGGGATCCACTTCCCGTTATAACCATTTTCTGGTAGCGGGATAAATATTTCAGGTGTTTTATCATCACTTGCTGGAACAGTTAATGAAATGCCCTCAAATTTTAATTTATCATTGCGAACAGCAGTTGCTTTTATACTAATATTTTCCTTACAAACAGGAATACTGAATTTTCCTGTGTAGTTTTCATAAAGGTTACCATTAACATCTACTGAATAAACTGTGTTTTCAAGTTTTGGAAATATGTCAACAACTAAAACTCCATTTTTTAATTGATACTCTAAATGTGATAACTTTTCTTTGAAAAATGTTTTCAACGTATATTTTAGCGATTCAGTTATCATTTTTTTGTCTTTTATGAGGGTTAGAAAAACAGTTTTGGTTCCCGGTTCGGTAAAAGTGTGCGTGAAATTTAACTTATCATAAAGGTAACCATCCTGAGCTGTACTTGGTTTGTGATCTACAGTGAGAAGTACATCAATATCGTCAACATTCCTTTCTTCTGTTGTGAGAATAAATGTACATTCAGTGCCATCTACTATGACATCTTTAATACTTATCGTATATTTATTTCTTGAACATGAAATAAAGATAACCATAGAAAATAAAATAAATACAGCAACAACTAACTCAATTTTTTTTCTAATAAGGTTCACACCCTTCATAAACCATATTGTTTACCCTGTATAATTATTCTAACAGGAAATTTTACTTTTTATTCGTGAGGAAGTGAATGCATTGATTATTTCAATGGTAGTGGTATCTTCAGTAAATGGAATTATTTCAAAGGGGGAGAAGGATAATATAGACTGGAGCTCAAAACAGGATAAATCATTCTTTAAAAATATTACACAGGAATCAGGTGTAGTAATTTTTGGCAGAAAAACCTTTGATAATATTGGTAAACCCCTACCTGGGCGTTTAAATATCGTTATGACATCAAGTCCAGAAAAGTATGAGTCAGTCAAAGGAAAACTACTTTTTACAAATATGTCTCCCGCTAAACTCCTTTCTTATCTTGAAAAAAGAAACTATGAATATGTAATTATAGGAGGAGGCAGAAGCATCTATTCACAATTCCTAAATCAGCAACTGGTTAATGAGCTTTATGTTACATTTGAGCCAATTTTGCTTTCTGAAGGCCTTAGAATGACCGACAAACTCACCAGTGACATACAACTAAAAAAAATAGGTACGCAAGCTCTTACATCTAACTCAATCATTATTCATTACAAAATTCTATACAGTGATGAATCCGCTTGAAAGGTGATATGAAGGGTGCTAAAATTTTGCATATGCGGGTGTAGCTCAGCTGGTAGAGCACTAGCTTCCCAAGCTAGGGGTCGCGGGTTCGAGTCCCGTCGCCCGCTCCATATTATTGCTTATTCTTCTAGTACTCTTTAAATTGTTTTCTCTTTATGTAAAGAAATGATATACTCTTTTCAATGATTCATGGGAGGTTCAGCAATGAATTCACCGGTATTGAAAGTCAAAAATTTAAAAAGATACTATCCCGGTGTAAAGGCGGTAGATGGTATCGATTTAACCGTTAACAAGGGAACATGTTTTAGTATACTCGGCCCCAATGGTGCTGGTAAAACAACCACAGTTGAAATTCTCGCTGGTTTGAGAAATCGTGATTCGGGAGACATTGAATACTTTGGAAAAAATACTAAAACGATTGACAGAAATATCAAGCGCCGTATAGGTGTCCAGTTACAATCTACAAATTTTTTGGAAAACCTTACAGTGACCGAAACAATAGAATTCTTCAGCGGCCTTTTTGAAACCCGGGTATCGACAAACAAGCTTATTGAAACCGTTTCCTTAAATGAAAAGAGAAAAAACAGGATAAAGGAACTTTCGGGCGGACAGCTGCAAAGACTTGCAGTCGCCGTTGCCTTGGTAAATGATCCTGAAATAGTTTTTTTAGATGAACCTACTACAGGACTTGACCCTCAGGCTAGAAGAATGTTGTGGGAGACGATAAAAAGTATGAAAGAAAACGGTAAAACAGTGATTCTAACAACTCACTATATGGAAGAAGCTGAAGAGTTATCCGATAAAGTCGTAATAATTGATCATGGAAACGTAGTTGCAAGTGGTACTGTAAGAGAATTAATTAACTCAATCGAACATGATAATATTGTTGAATTTACTATTTCCAATATAAAGAACAGTAATTCAGTAAATGCAATTAAAGAAAAATTCAGCGGTCTGAAGTTAATTGATAAAATGCGTTACTCTATAACAACACAAGACGTTGAAAAAACTCTCATTAAATTATTTGATATTGCCAAAGAAAATAATTTCATGTTAAATGACATTATGATCAGAAAACCGAATCTTGAAGATGTCTTCCTTACACTTACGGGACATTCATTAAGAGATTAAGGGCAGTTTAAAAATGAATTCATTTTTCTCCCTTTTTAAAGGGCTTTTTAAAAATGAAATTAGAGATTTTCAGGCCATAGCATGGTCCATGATTTTTCCAGTGTTTTTGTTTTTTGTTCTTACCTCTATATTCAGTAATATAGCTGGTGTTGAAAGCTCGGGTTTACCAGTTCTTGAGCTTGGAGTTGTTAAAGAAGAAAAATTAAGCGGATTCGGTACCATTATTGATCAAATACTTGACGATATATCCGGAGATAACGGACCTTACAAACAAGAATCTTATGAAAACAAAGATGAAGGAATTGAAGCCTTAAGAAATAAGCAGATTGATATTTTGTTTGTCATACCTGAAGGAACAAACATCAAAATGGCAAGAGCATTAATGACAGGTGGCATTTCTGAGGACAAAATTACATTTGAAATTTATCATGCTGCTGGAAAACAAATCTCAATACTTGCATCGAATATTATGAGTCAAATCATGCAACAGGTAAATCTTGAGATTTCAAAGAGAAGCAGCGATAGTTACATTGATTTTGAATTGAATGAAGAAATTATTTCCAGTACATCTTCAGAAGAATCCTTTGATTATGTCACATATCTCTTTCCAGGTGTAATTATAATGTTGATTCTCGCTGTTTCATTGTTCAACGGACCATTATCTATGATAGAGACTAAAGAAAGCGGTGTCACGAAAAAATTATACACAACGGCAATTACCCCGATAACTTATCTGGGTGCACAAATATTAAAGCTTTTTTCTTTGATATTCATATCACTGGTGATCTTTTATACCTTCGTTTTGCTTTTTTATGACCTTGGTTCAGTTATTTTCAACGTTGGTTTTCTGTTCAGAATATTATTCTCATCTATAGTTCTTTTAGGATTCGGTCTTATGATCGCTTCATTTACTAAAAGGGGTTCTACAGCAATGGTGTTTAGTCAAATTGCAAATCAAGCACTGATGTTTCTAGGTGGATTGTATTTTCCAGTTTTTGACATTCCCTGGAGTATAAGATGGCTGGTTTATGCACTGCCAACCACATATCTTGTTGAGTTACTAAGAACTTCAATTGGATATGGTGTTTCTTCAATAAATACTGTTTTTTTATTCCTTATACCCGGAATCTGGCTAATTGCATCAATTATAATATTTTCTGCAAATTTTAAAAAGGTGATGGGTTATGAATAGAATAAAACAGTTCTTAACCATTTCCAATGCTTTTACTAAAGAAACTTTTCGTAATAAAGTAGAGGTCTTTTTTACTTTCTTCTTCCCATTGATCTTTTTGGTAATGTTTGGTTATTTTTTTGGAGGATCTGAAGAACCTTCAAACATTAGTGCTGGTTTTTACATCGATCAAAGTATTGAAAAAATTTCACAAATTGATCTTCATTCAGAAGGGGTTACCCTTTCATCTTACGAAGTAAAAGAAACACTTTATAAAGACGTTCAAGAAGGTTCAATTGACACCGGAATAATTGTGGAAAATGGAAAAATCACATTTATTTACAAAGAAGGAAACATTTCGAAAACCAGCACAATTAAATTACTACAAAGCACATACAAAACACAAATTGAAGAAGCAATGAATCAGGCAAAGAAAACAATTGAAGTTAAGAACTATTCTGTGTCATTAGGTGAATCAGAAAATGTTTCAGAAAGCGATTTTATAATGGCTGGCGTTATTGCAATATCTGTTCTTTCTTCAGGTCTATTTTCGGTAATCTCTATTTTTGGATACTACAAAGAAAAAGGAGTTTTAAAACGTATTATTGCAACTCCTATACGACCAATGAATTTTGTTATGGGCGCCACAATTTCAAGATTGTTAATAAGCTTCCTGACAGCTTTTTTAATGCTCGGAGTTAACAGATACCTTTTTGGTTCTAATTTCACTGTAAAGTGGTTACCTTTTGTTTTAACCATCGTATGTTCTACTTTGGGTATGATGTCACTGGGCTTGGTTCTGGTGATGGTTTTTACGAAGGCCAGAACAGCTGATTCCGTTGCGACTGCTTTGTTTGTTGTTATGCTCTTTTTCTCAGGAGTATATTTTTCACTGGATTTATTGCCACAGGTTTTCAGATATATAGCCATGTTCATGCCTGTAAAATATGTTGCAGAATTGATGAGATTTGTTACGGGGGTAGAAAATATCAGCTGGAGTTATTTCTTTGGAGTTAACTTAGTTCTTTTGATTTCAGGGATTGTTCTAATCCAGGTGTCAGCACGAAGATTTTTGAAACCTGATTGATGTTGTTCAGTCTATCATTTCAATACCGCCAGACAGTAAATCCAACGCTCCCTGTCTATCGACAGTTGAAAGCACTCCTATGGCTGCAAAAACATAATTTTTATCTACTCCCTTTTTCACATCTGTTCTGGGTAGCAGTTCATCCGGATATTTCCTTGAAAGAATTTCCAAATTTTTCATAATCTGAAGTTTGTACTTCGATTTAGTTAAGACCCCACCGGTACCTATTACCTGTTTTATGGCAGTTAGATCCTTCCCCTCAGCAACTTCAACCCTTCCAAGAGGACCAAAAAGCCGTCGTATTTTACCTGCATGTCTTCTCACCGAAGCTTCAAAACAATATCTTGCCAGTCTTGATATAAACTTTTCCTGTTCTTTACTTTTTGGATATGGTGATACAGTTTTTAGTAATTCTTCTGACTCTGAAAATTCCTGTTTTAACTTATCAAATCCAATATAATTGGCAACTCTAACAGCATTTATGAATACTCCAAGATCACCTTCTACTGTTCTTTTTGCGAGAGGTTCAGGCGATATCAACATATTTTGAATCTCAGGATCCCCACTTGTATATGAATCCACATCAGTAGTTGCGCCACCAATATCCACAACCATAACATCGTTCATACTCTCAGCAAGCAGTTCAGTAGTTAACATAACCGCTGCTGGTGTTGGGATAATATCTTTATCAATAGTAGAATATATTTTTTCCATACCGGGAGCTTTAACAATATTTTTGGCAAATACATTTCTAATAATTTCTTTTGTAGGCTCTACATTCAGCTGATCAATTCTTGGATAAACATTTTCTGTGATGACAATATTCTTATCATTTGCTTCAAATATATCTTTTATTTCATCATTCGCAGCAACATTACCTGCATATACTATAGGAACATCAATATCCAATTTTGATAACAACCGGGCATTGTGAAGCACTGTTTCTATTTCCCCATAATCTACCCCACCAGCAAGCAAAATAAGTTTAGGATTGTATTTCTTTATATGCTCAAGATTCTTTTCTCTGATCTTACCCGCAGTAACATATTGTATTACCCCGCCAGCACCAAGAGCTGCCTCTCTTGCAGCTTTTACAGTCATATCATATACTAGTCCATGAACGGTAATTCTCAAACCACCTGCAGCGCTACTGGTAGCCAAAAAGGATCCCCAGGAAAGATTCTTTGCTTCAAGTCGTTCTTTTAGCTTATTAAGTGCCCTTTCTATACCAATAGTCACATCATTTTCATTAACTGTGGTATAGGATTCACCCTGGGCAAGAAAAGTCAATTTCCCGCTTCCGCCGGTAGAAAAAGCTGAAAGCACCGTTGTTGTACTACCAATTTCAGCAATGATATACTCAACCTTCATTAACGGCTCTCCAACAACTCTCTTACTATTTTATTTACAACCTTTCCATCCGCTTTTCCCTTTACTTTTGGCATAATATTTCTCATTACGTTTCCAAGATCTGAAGGGTCCTTTGCTTCGATCTCATCAATTGTTTCTATTGCAAGCTTCCGTATTTCATCTTCAGATAACATTTCTGGCATAAATTCCTTCAAAATTCCCATCTCTTTTTGCTCCTTTTCTGCAAGGTCTTTTCTATCAGCTTTCTCGTATTGTTCTATAGATTCTTTTCTATTTTTAATTTCCTTCAAAACCAATTTCTGTACTATCTCATCCGTAGCCCCTTCATTTTTTGCTTCCTCTGAAGATGCGAGATGATTTTTCACTGCAGCAATAACTGACCTTATTGTATTTGCCCGTAAACTGTCTCTGCTCTTTAAAGATTTCTTTAACTCATTCTGTAGCTCTTCATATAACTTCATAGAGCACCTCCCAATGACTATGTGTTATCATTTTCTGCTTCAAACTCTTCTTCTTCAAAGGGTCTTGGCCTTACAAGCGGGAATGGTATTATATCTCGTATGCTTGTTGAATTGGTAACAAGCATAAGAATTCTGTCCCAGCCTATGCCCAGGCCACCTGTTGGAGGCATACCATACTCAAGAGCTCTTATAAAGTCAAGATCCATCATCTGTGCTTCTTCATCTCCACTTTCACGTAATTCAGCCTGTTTTCGAAACCTTTTTAACTGCTCAACAGGATCATTAAGTTCACTGAACGCATTTCCGCATTCCATACCGTATATTACAGGCTCAAAACGTTCTGTTAATCTTTTATCATTTCTATTAATCTTGGCAAGTGGGGATATTATTTCAGGATGGTCCATAACAAAAGTAGGTTGAACAATGTCATCTTCCACAAGATCCCATAATTTTTCAATAAGATGACTTCTCCCTTTAAGTTCAGGTATACTATTATGCTCTTCCAGAACCTCCATAAGTCTTTCATCGGTATCTTCAAGTACGTCAACATTCAGCTTTTCTTTAATAAAATCAACAAAACGCACTCTTCTCCAGGGTGTGGAAAAATCGATTTCTTTGCCCTGATATGTGATCTTCTTTGTGCCCATTAGTTTTTCAACTATGGTACTGATCAATTCCTCAGTTAATACCATAATATCTTTGTAATCTGCGTAAGCTTGATAAAGCTCCATCATGGTGAATTCAGGATGGTGTTTATAAGACATTCCCTCATTACGGAAATTTTTTCCTATTTCATAAACTTTTTCCATGCCACCTACCAGATACCGTTTTAAATATAATTCAAGAGAAATTCTTAAGTACATATCCTTATCGAACAGATTGATGTGTGTAATAAAAGGTTTGGCTGAAGCTCCGCCTGTTACTGATTCCAGTATGGGTGTTTGCACTTCAATAAAACCTCTATCGTTAAGAAATTCCCTTATATATTTCATCATCTCAAAACGCATTTTCACTCTTTTCAGCGCTTCATCGTTTGAGAGCATTTCAACGTATCTCTGACGATAAATAATCTCTTTGTCCTTAAGTCCATGCCACTTTTCGGGCAGCGTTCTTATTGCCTTGGTTAAAATCTGAAAACTTTTTATGTATATTGATAGCTCTCCCGTATGTGTTTTAAAGGGAAACCCCTCTATCCCAACAAAATCTCCAAGGCTTGTGTACTTTTTGAAGTTGTTGAATGCTTCCTCTCCAATTTCATTTTTTCTTATATAGGCCTGTATTCTTCCGGTTTCATCCTTAATCTCAAAAAACGATGATTTTCCATGATGCCTTAAGGCCATTACTCTTCCAGCTGTGGTCACGCTTACGTCTTCAAGTGTCTCAGAAATTTCAAGATCCCTATATCTTTCTAAAACGTCCTTGATGTTATCCTTTTTATCAAAGTTATAAGGATACGGAACTATTTCTTTTTCCTTCATTTCTTCGATCTCGGCCAATTTGTGTTGTCTGATTTCTTCATTCATTTAAAAATCCTCCCACGTGTTCATTTTTCAATGGCAAGTATCTGATATTTCACCAATCCTGAAGGTGTTTTTACTGTAATCTTTTCACCGACACTTCGATCTAAGATGGATCTACCAATTGGTGAATCAACACTTATCTTGTTTTTGAAGACGTTGGCTTCATGCGAATTTACGAGCTGAAATTCCTTCTTTTCACTCGTTTTCATATTCTTCACAACCACTCTTGAACCAAGCTTGACTGTCTTTCCATCGCTTTCTTCTTCGATAATCTCAGCATTATTTAAAATGTTTTCGAGTTCTTTAATGCGACTATCAATTCGACCCTGCTCATTTTTTGCTTCATCATACTCACTGTTTTCGCTAAGATCACCAAGTTCTCTTGCTTCCTTAATTCTTTCAGCAATTTCGTACATAAGTTTCTTTCTTAACGTATTGAGCTCTTCTTTGAGATTTTCGTAACCCTCTTTCGTTAAATATATTACGTCATTCTTTGCCATCAAAATCCCTCCATCATCGATTCTGTAATTCATCTTTCAGTTCACCTATTATATCCATAAAATGATCCAAATCTCTAAACTCTTTGTAAACTGAAGCGTATCTCACATAAGCAACACGGTCTTTTTTTTTAAGTGTTTCCATAACGTATTCACCAATTTCGTGCGATTCTATCTCCGTTTTTCCTTCTCGAATTATCTCATTTTCGATCTCTTCAGTCAAATGCTCCATTTCTTCAGGAGAAACAGGACGCTTTTCACACGCTTTAGCAATACCTCCAAGAATCTTTCCTCTATCAAAATTCTGTTTTGTCCCATCCTTTTTGATGACGAATATTGGCCTACGTTCAAAACGTTCATAGGTGGTAAATCTGCCATTACAGTGTTCACACTCTCTTCTTCGTCTTACAACCGAATTATTATCTGTTAAACGTGTATCTATTACTCTCGTAACTTCATGATTGCAAAAAGGGCACTTCATTTTTCTCCCCCCAATTCACCAGCGATTTTCTTAATTTTTTTCAATCTGTTGTAAACCTCAGACTTTGTCATAGGGGGATCCATCATTTCCCCTAGCTCCCTTAAAGAAAGATATTCGTATTTTAATCTCAGCCTTGCAAGTTCTTCAAGCTCATTATCGAGACTATCAAGTCCGATAATCTCATCTATTTTATTTATCGCTTTAACCTGAGAAGCCATAGCCTGACCAGTTTTATTTGCATTTGCTGTAATAAAATTCAATGTTCTGCTAACATTTCCTCTAATTTGTCTCACCTCTACGGTTCTCAAGAGTAGCGATACAATATTGTGCGCTTCCATCAATGAAAGGAATTCAATTATTGTTCTTGCTGATTTTATATAAAACTTGTAGTGATTTCTAACCGTTACAAAACCCGATTTTATATTAAACGAACTCCAAAGGTGTTTCTGCAATTTCTCTATGAATTTTTCACTGGTATCCAGCGTAATTTCAAGATGGTAGCCCTTTGAAGGATCAATTATTGACCCACCTGCCAGATACAATCCTCTTAAAAAAGCTCCAAAATACGCTGGATCTTCCTTCACTAATTTTGGTAAATCATTATCTGTTATTGATATACTCGCCTTATTGAGTAACCTTTCTACTTCTTCATATTCGAAAGATAGTTCTCCACCTTTTCTATGATTAAAACGTTTTTCTTCAGTTATTTGGCCTTCATAAACTGTTATTTCAAGCTTTTTTGCCAGGATATACAACCTCTTCAACGAACTCATGGTCGAAAGGTAAATTGTGAGATATCTCCTCTTATCCCTAATTAATAGGTTCCCTCGAGATTTTACAAAACCCAGGAACTCTGATTTTACCTCAAGAACATCATTTACTGTTATATGACTTAATTCATCTCTAAGCTTATCCGAAAAACTCACTATTTCTCTACCCCGAAATTCCCAGTATCTTTGCTATTTTAATTATTGATTTTCCAGAATGCCTTAATACAACCTTTTCCCCATTTACTTCTAACTGTTTTTCTTCGAAATCCTCAATTCTAATGACCCTATTATCATCTTTCATATCGTTTTTTACCGGTACTGCTCCGCTACTTCTGTAGTTTTCAAAAATCTCTGGCTCCCTTTTTTCAATATTAGATAAATCAACCCAAAAAATCTTATCAAGACTAACATGTGAATATTTTTCAATTGTTGCCACATGTTTCTTAAGGGTAAAACCTTTGGTTTCACCAGGTTGCGTCATCAAATTCGATATATATACTTTTTTTCCGTTACTTTTTTGAATTGCTTGCACTACTCCATCTACAAGAAAATTACTTACAACACTCGTAAAAAGACTACCTGGCCCCAGTAGTATGTAGTCAGCTTTCTCTATAGCTTCAACTACTTCCGGCAATGCCTTCACAGGTCTATCTAGTTTCAATTCTTTAGGTGAACATCCTTTGTTTGTAATATTCGTTTCACCCTTCAATATGGTACCATCATCGAACTTCCCTACCAGATGTATAAGCGCATCTGCTACTGGAAGGACTGTTCCCCTTATTCGGAGCAACTTAGAAGCTGCCGCAACAGCTTCAGGGAAACTTCCTTCCATTTCAGTTAGTCCTGCCAAAATCAAATTACCCAGAGAGTGTTTCAACAGTTTATCAGACTTGAAACGATAACTGAATACCTTTGCCAGAAGGTTTTCATCATCTGCCAGAGCTAAAAGGTTGTTTCTTATATCACCTGGTGGGGGCATACCCAAATCTTCTCTTAAGCGACCAGAACTTCCTCCATCATCGGTAATTGTCACGATAAATGTTAAATTAACCGGGAGCCTTTTAAGAACACGTCCAAGTGTGCTCAGACCCGTTCCCCCTCCTATAACTACTACGTCCGACATACTTACAACTCCCTATGTTGAAGTATAATATCGACATTATCATCAAAGGTGTTCCCCAGCTCTTCATATATTCTCTCTGCTACATAAACTGATCTATGCTTTCCACCTGTACAACCTATCGCAACTTTGAGTTGATTTCTACCTGTACTGCTAAATTCCGAAAGTGTAATTTTGATGACTGAGTTAACAGATTTCATGTATTTCGTCAAAACCTTTGACTTCTCAAGAAAATCTTTGATCCTTGGATCTTTCCCGGATAACTCCGCTAATTTTGGTATGTAAAATGGATTCGCAAGAAATCTTACATCAAACACTAGATTTGCATCCGTTGGTATACCATAACCATAACTAAAACTCTCAATAATCAATCTCATTGGTGGAATTTCACCTTTTGATGGCTGAATTAATTTTAGGATGTGGTTCTTAAAATCCTGAATCTCAAGGTTGGAAGTGTTCAAAACGAAGTTTGCTTCATGCATCAACGGAGCCATTAGCTGTCTCTCTTTTTCTATGCTTTCTTTTAAGGAATAGTCTTTTGAAAGAGGGTGTGCTCTACGGGTTTTCCTGTATCTATACATAATTATGTCATCATCAGCATCAAGAAATATTATTTTAATAGAAAGCTCATTATCAAGTCTTTTTAGCTGTTTTATAATTTCTTCGGAGCTTCCAAATTTCAAAATCACCCTAACATCAATTACAATAGCAAGTCTTTTAAGTTTAGATTCAATCAGTACAGAAACAAAATCTCTTATAACTGATGGTGGTACATTATCGACACAAAATATTCCAAAATCTTCCAATATTCTAAGAGCGGATGTTTTCCCTGCTCCGGACATTCCTGTTATTACAAATAATTCACTTTTTTTCATATATTTTCACCCGGCATTTATATTCCAGCCAGAATTAATCTCTTCCATCTTTTTCACTGGATAAGAGAGCAGATTTTTATCTATTATTGAAAGTTGCTCTTCGAACATTTCAGGATCGCCGGTAACATAATATTCGACTCCAATTTCAGCATCTTCCTCTATATCCAGTTCCTGTTTAAATTGTTTTGCAAGGTAAATCGATGGATCATCGATTGCAACTTTATTTCCGAGAAACTTTACTATAGACTTTTTCAGAAAAGGATAATGGGTACAACCCAGTATTAATCTGTCAATCCCGGTATCTCTAATATCGTTCAAATAAAATGAAACAATTTTTTCAACAAGTTCACCTTCCCACAGACCTTCTTCTACCATAGGTACAAAAAGAGGGCACGCTTTCTGAAAAACATTCTTTATTTGTTTAATCGTGATGAGTTTTCTCAGGTAAACTGATCTTCTTACGGTTGTCTCTGTTCCAATTATTGCTATATTGTTTTTTCCTTTAAGAATACGCGAAAGAAACCCGACAGTACTATCTATTACACTTATGTAATCTACACCAAGTGAATTTTTTTCTTCTTGTGAAAGTATTGAATCGGAAGTATTACATGCACAAATAATGCTTGAAACATCAGATTTAATAAGAAAATCCAATATATTCTTAATATATCCATGCAGTAATCGGTTAGGTTTTGAACCATATGGAACATGCGCTGTATCTGCAACATATATAAAATCTACACCTTTTATGTCACTATTCATAAGCTCTTTTAGAACTGTTATACCACCAATTCCTGAATCAAAGATCCCTATCCTTTTTTTCGCCAATTTTCCCACGTCCCTTGTTAAGTTCTGACAGCACATCATTGTACTTTTCTTTTAGTCTTTGTAGCTCACTTTCTGTCTTAATAAGCTCACCAACTTTGTTAACAAGTATACCTGCAATAATCTTTTCAAATCCCACATTTGACGAATGCTTTTCGAGTAGTTCATACTCTCTCTGTATCTCACTAAATACTTTTTCTACAAATTCATCAGGATCAGTAGTAAGAAACTCAAATTCTTTGTCGCCCAATTGTAATTTCACATATCTTCTCATGTTACTTCTCCCTCTTTGGTTCTCACTTTATCTAAACTATCTTTTACCCGTTCTATTAAGTTTTCAAGTACTTCTCTTTCTTCTTCCAGCTTATTTTCAAGTTCTTTTATCCTGTTCTCAAGTTCTTCATTCTTCTTTTCCTGTTCTTCTAATTGATTCCAAAGTTGAATGTTCTCTTTATTTATCTTCCTAAACTCATCAACAAGTTTGTCCACTACATGCTCGAGCTGCTGAGATATTTCCATTAAATTCACCCCCTTGTCTAAAAATTATAGCATTGAAAGTAATTATATAAAATAAAAGGAACCGCATCAGCGGTTCCTTAACAAAAAACCTTCTTATATATATTTTTTCGCTATTGATACAAGTTCCATAAAACTGTCTTTGAGGCTCGCTCCGCCGATTAATCCTCCATCAATGTTGGGCATTTTTATCAGACTGTCCATATTATTTGGTTTTATACTACCGCCATACAATAACCGTATTTTATTACTAAGACCTTCATCATATATTTCTCCAAGCAACTTCCTTATATAACCCATAGCTGCATCTGCTTGCTCCGGCTTTGCAACCTTCCCTGTACCTATAGCCCAGACTGGTTCGTATGCAATTAACATCCTCTCAACGGAAGATTTATCTATGTCTTTCAGTCCTTTTCTTATCTGCCACTCTAAAACGTTATTTGTTAATCCCATTTCTCTTTCTTCCAGTGTCTCTCCCACACAAAATATCGGAATTAGTCCTTCACTGATTGTGGCAACTAGTTTTTTGTTTATACGTGAATTAGATTCTCCGAAAACATGTCTGCGTTCTGAATGCCCGATAATTACATGTGTTATTTCAAGATCTTTGAGCATATTTAGAGAAATTTCTCCAGTAAATGCACCGCTTTTTTCCTCATGAACATTTTGAGCACCAATCATTACACTGGTGTCCTTTAATACTTCACTAACAAAAGGTAAATCAATAGCCGGTGGACAAACAATTATGTCTATTTCCTTTTCATTTCCAACAGATGATGCTATATGACCAGCAAAGAGTTTTGCCTCTGTTGGTGTTTTATTCATTTTCCAGTTTCCAGCAACTGTCAGCTTTCTAAGTTTTTTTTTGAGGAATTTTTTTCAGCAATACTTTTAATTCCCGGCAGCTCAGAACCTTCAAGCATAGTCAGAGAAGCACCGCCTCCAGTAGAGACGTGAGTAACATTATTCTCCAGTCCGAACTTTGCGATGGCAGCTGCACTGTCTCCGCCGCCAATTATCGTATCAGCCTTCATAGAAGCAAGTACTTTTGCAATTTTTTCTGTTCCTACAGCAAAATCGTCAATTTCAAAAACACCCATTGGGCCATTCCAGACCACAGTTTTTGCTCCATCAAGCTCTTCCTTGAAAAGTTCGACTGTTTTTGGTCCGATATCTAAACCCTTCCAACCATCAGGAACACCTTCATCAACTGAAACTGTTTTATTTTCAGCACCAGCTTTAATTTCTTTAGCGATAACGGTATCAATGGGTAACACAAGTTTTGTGTTTTTTTCCTTAGCCTTTGATAATAATGATTTGGCAAGATCGAGTTTGTCATCTTCAACTAGAGAATCGCCAACTTTTTTACCCTGAGATTTCAAGAAAGTAAACATCATGGCGCCACCAATCAATATTTTGTCAGCTTTATCCATTAAATTTTCAATGACCCCAATTTTGTCAGAAACCTTTGCACCACCAAGAATTACTACGTAAGGATGATCTGGATTACTGACAGCTTTTCCAAGCATATCAATTTCCTTTTGCATCAAGAAGCCTGCAATACTTTCCAGATGATCGGCCACTCCAACATTTGAAGCGTGCGCCCTATGAGCGGTACCAAATGCGTCGTTTACGTGTATGTCACCAAGTTTTGCTAATTCACTGGCAAAAGAAGGATCGTTTTTCTTTTCCCCGGGGTAAAATCTCAAATTTTCCAGTAAAACTATTTCACCATTATTCATTGCGTTAATAACCTTCTTTGGAGCATCACCTATGCAGTCTTCAACAAAAGTTACGTGTTTACCAATTAATTTTTCCAATCTTTTTGCAACAGGTTTAAGACTGAAATCAGATTTTCTTTCTCCCTTGGGTCTACCCAAATGAGACATTAGTATTGCTTTGCCTTCATTTTCTATGACATATTTTATTGTGGGTAACGCAGCTTTTATTCTTGTATCATCAGCTACTTCGCCACTTTCTTTATCAATGGGCACATTAAAATCAACTCTCATTAAGACTCTTTTGCCCTTTAAATTAACATCCCTTATATTTTTTTTGCTCATTCAATTCACTCCTTCATTTAGAACTTAAAAAGGGAGCACCGGGCTCCCCTTTTTACTAAACCGCCATCCTTTCAGCTAAATCCACAACACGGCAACTGTACCCATATTCATTGTCATACCACGAGCAAACTTTTACGATGTTTTCGTTAACAAAGGTAAGGCCCGAATCGAAGATTCCTGAATAAGTCGAACCAATGATATCACTGCTTACAAGTGGATCTTCCGTATAACCGAGAATACCTTTTAAATCATTTTCACTCGCTTCTTTCATAACAGAGTTTACTTCTTCAGTTGTGGTGTTATTCTTAACAACTACTGTTAAATCGGTAATTGAACCATCTGTTACAGGTACTCTCAGAGCCATTCCATCAAGCTTGCCCTTCATCTCGGGAATAACCAAACCAACAGCTTTGGCTGCTCCTGTTGAAGTGGGAATTGTGTTTGCTGCACAAGCTCTGGCTCTTCTCAAATCCTTATGTGGACCATCAAGCACATTTTGATTAGCAGTGTAAGCGTGGATCGTTGTCAAAAAGCCCTTTTCTATACCAAATTTCTCATGAAGAACCTTTATTACTGGTGCAATTGAGTTGGTGGTACATGATGCACAAGAGATAACTTCATGCTCGGGCTTTAGTTCTTCATCATTTACGCCAGGAACTATTGTTGCATCAATATTTCCTTTAGCAGGAGCTGTTATGACGACTTTCTTCGCGCCAGCATTGATATGTGGCATTGCCTTTTCCTTGCTCCTAAAAACACCTGTTGATTCAATAACAATCTCTACACCCAGATCTTTCCATGGTAATTTCGATGGATCTTTTTCAGCATAAACCTTAATTTTTTCTCCATCCACTATCAATGAATCATCTTCAACATTGACGTTTCCCTGGTATCTACCGTGTACAGTGTCGTATTTGAGTAAATGCCCCAATGTTTTAGCATCCGTTAGATCGTTGATTGCTACAACATCAAAACCATCCCTCTTCAGCATTTCTCTAAAAACTAGCCTGCCAATTCTTCCAAATCCGTTAATTGCTACTTTCACTTGCTACACCTCCTCATTTGTTTAACATATCCTCAGGCAAACTTAGATCACCTGTTAATTTTGACGTTTCTTCATCTCTTTTCTTTTTGATATTTTCCAGAACTTCATTGATTCCAGCGATTATCAAATCCTGGACAATCTCAAAATCTTCGTTCTTTAAATCCTCGTTTATTTGTATGTCTTTTATTCTGTAATCACAGCTAGCTGTGACCTCTACTGCTCCTCCTCCAGATGTGGCTGAAACTTCAATATCTTTGAATTTTTCTTCTATCTCCTCCATCTGTTCTTGCGCTTTTTGTGCCTGTTTCATCAACTCATTCAATTGGTTTGACTTTTTGGACGACCTTTTCCCTACGCTTCTTCCTCCTAATCCTCTTATTTTTTTAGCCATTATCTTCCTCCTCAATTATTTCAATATCACCGTTTTCATCAAATAAATTCATAACACGTTCAATATATTCCCTTTCTTTCGGAGCAAGCTTCTTTAGTAGCTCTCTGTTTTCATTTTTTCTGCCCAAATTTTCTTCCAGAACAAATTTCAATCCCAATTTTTTCTGTACGAGCTCTTCTAACAATACGGACCTTTCCCTTGCTATCGTTTGAGAAATTGAGTCACCGGGTTTGAAAGTAACTTTAAAGGCATCATTATCTATCTCAATTTCAGCAATGTTGAGAAGAACCCAATCAAGAATTCTATCTTCATTGTAAAGCGAATCTAAAAATTGACCTACTTTATCCGGTAATGAAGTTTCTTGTTCATCCACAGATGAATCTTCTTTTTCAGAAACATCAATGCTTCTTCCTTTTTCTGTTGTTTCAGGTGTTTTGGCACTAACAGAACGATCTTCTTTCTCAAATGACTTTTTCGTAAACTTTCCGCGTATTGCCTTTGCCTTTAATAAATTTAACACATCAAAAGCTAACTCTTTATCCTCAGCTGTTTTCAATTCTTTTTTGAGATCCCATAATTCCGTAACTAATTGCGCAATTTTGTCAAAGTTTTTCTTTTCTTTTATTATTCTTTTTCTTAACAAATCAATTGCCTGTTCCACCATTACTTCATAAGAAAAGCCAAGCTTTTTAACCTGTTCCGTAACCAGACTTAATGCATCCATATCAGCATTTTCGAGAGCTTCCAGATAACTCTTAACAACATCTTCAGGGATTATTCCAAGAACTTCCCTGACAACTTTTTCGGTGATTTCATCGGAAAATACCATTACTCTTTCAAGTAAATTTATTGCATCTCTCATACCACCATTAGATGCCTTTGCAATAATATTTAATGCCTTATCTTCATACTTCTTCTCTTCCTTTTCCAATACATTTTTAAGATAATCTAATATTTCTTGTTTTGATAATTCATTGAAAGTAAAAATCTGACATCGCGAAAGGATAGTTTCAGGTACTTTTTCAAGGTTTGTTGTAGCTAAAACAAAAACAACATGATCTGGTGGTTCTTCTAATGTTTTTAATAGCCCGTTAAAGGCTTCTCTTGTTAGCATATGAAATTCATCTATGATGTATATCTTATATCTTCCCATTGTAGGCCTATAAGAAGCGGCATCTCTGATTTTTCTTATCTCATCAATTCCTCGATTTGAAGCAGCATCAAGTTCTATAACATCCATATGGTTCGACCTGTTTATTGCAATACAAGATTCACATTCATTGCATGGTCTTTTTCCCTTAGAAAGACAGTTAAGCGATTTTGCGAGTATTCTTGCTGTAGTAGTTTTCCCCGTTCCTCTGGGACCATAAAAGATATATGCATGTGATACCTTGCCCTTATCCAGAGCCTTTTTTAAAATATCCTTTACTTGATTTTGTCCGATCAACTCATCAAAATTTACTGGTCGATATTTTCTATAAAGAACCTCTCCCATAACTCACCACCAATCATTGCTACGTTAATTATATCAGAAAGGTTCAATCTGCTGGTAAAGAATAATTTAATTGTTCATCAAACAAAAAACCGGAGCAATTAAGAAACATTGCTCCAGTACAGTAAAGTACTATTGAAGTTTATAATCCAGATTCTTATTGCAACTTCTATTTGTTCTTCCTGCTAAGCTCGAGCAGATCTGAAAAACTTCCGTTTTCCAGTAATTTGCTTACCTTCATCCAGCATGTATAACTATAATTTTGATATTGATAGTAATCAAGATCTTTTGGGTTAACTCCCTCAATATCATTCAATGGCGTAAGTGTTCTGCTTTCCCAGTTCTTAGCAACAATACAGGCCAATCCTTCTTCGATCCAGTAATCTAATTCATATGCTTGCAGTTCCATATGTGTTAATTCATGAGCCAAAGTGGTAACAAGCGATTCATGTAAACTCAATGGCTGCAAGAAAATTTTGTTGTTTCTGACACCAGCCAGTACCCAATGGGGTAATCCCGACAATTTGACAAATTCAGAAACAGAAGATGCTATATACACCAAGTAATTCGTACTGGTTGCTGTTTTTCCAACGTTCTTTTCAAATCGATCTTTGAATTCCACCAGTTCACTGTCATACCACGATACATACATGACCGAAAATGCAAAGCATAAATTTACAGAAATAATAAGCACAAACGTCAGAAAAATACTTTTCATTTTCTGTCCTGAACCTCCAAAATCGTTGATTCTGAAGTTCCAAACCTTTCTTCATCGTACATTCCCCATACTTTTGATGGAGGAATCATATATTCTCCTGTAGCTATCAAGCGATATGCTGTTCTGATTACTCTGTCACTTGGGTAATGCCAGAAATATGAAACTTTTTCATATCGCGGTTCAATATGCGAATAGCCATATTGATAAGAATAGCTAGAGTACTTATTATAGAAATGACCAATATTGTCCTGAATTCTATATTCATCAATGTATAGCGCTCCAGATGGAATAGGTTCTTCAAAAATGAAGTATCTTACATCTTTATCAAGTGTAAGTTTACTTTCTGCAATAATGAGATCTCCCACCTCAACAGGTTTGTTTTCTGTCAATGAAATTTTAATATACTCAACCCTGTCGTTATACAGCTTATGCTTTAGTAAGAACTCTGATTTACCTATCTTCCCTAACACCTCAATATTTGAGCTCATCCAACCCAATCGATATTTTCCAAGACAGAGTTCATCATCGTCAATGTGCAGCATCATTCCGTCATATTCGGTCCTGGTAATGATTGGAATTTCTTTATTTTCTTCTAACTCAATTTTTTCAAGTTGTCCGATTACGTAAGGTGAATCTATCTGGGGAATAGTTTTTTCAACGAGTGCGTTTCTTGAAGCGATTTCAACCTCTTTTCGGAAAAATCTGGTTACAGTCATACCGTTATTTAAAGGCTCCAAAGAATCTAGAGGGTATTTTGCTTTACTATTAACAATGATGAAAGCGTTTCCATCAGTAAATACTGCAATCGGACTTTCTAATACTGGACTTATGTCTATTTTTACTGTAGCAGAGTCAACCAGATACCCGTTATCAATTAATCCCGAACTGTTACTTACGGAGTATTTTATTTTCTCTTTTGCCACGTTATTCGAAAAATCCGACAGCTCAATCACAGCAAGACAAGTCGTAATGGTTCTATCCCATCTCCCTCCATTATTCCTTTTTAAGATCTCTTGACCCACACGCACCACAAGTTCTTCATCATAATCTAATTCATTAATGGCTTTAAAAAGCATTAAAAGAGATAAATCGCTTTCAAAGAAATAACTAAAGGAATGGTTTTGTCTTACTTCTAAATTATTATCATCAAACTTTATGAAGTCCCAGGCTTTTTCAATAAATTGAGATGCTTCCTGGCTTTTTCCAACTCTTTCAAGTGCCAGCGCAGTCAACGCAACTGATGCAAGATCGCTATCATATTTTTGGATAACCAAATCTGGACTATTATCGTACAGTGTATATACATATTGAACGAAAGGATCTCTGTTGTCATTCATCATGTATCCAAGCCTTCGGATTCCGCTTTCTACAACATCATTATTAAGCTCTATTCCTGCCTTATCTGCAAGATAAAATCCAAACATAACATATGCAGTCATAAAACTTCTTGTTGAATCATTTTTCCACCAACCCCAGCCTCCATCATGGTGTTGGTATCCATAAAGACGTTCAAGAGCCTCATCATTGTAGATCGAAATTTTGTTCTTCATATCAATTGTAAGGATATTATCCAGATTCTTTGCTGCAATTACCGGCAACCAGGTGCTCATTGTTTGCTCAACGCATCCATAAGGATACCTGAGAAGATAAATTATTGACTCAAGTAGTACATCATTAATGTCTGATGTTATGGTCATAGTGCCATATTCGTTTCCCTCAAAAGTTATTACATTTTCACCGTTAGAAAGCAGAGTCCTTTCGGTATCAACAGTTAAAAATCTTTCTTTGACAGGTAACGAAAGTTCAATAGCATCTGAATATTTATCGGAATTCACAATAAGTTTAATATTAACCTCATCTTCACCAATTTCAGGCGCCACATCCTTTACAGCATAATCAAATTTTAGAGTATTTGAACTTTTATGTTTTAAGATCAGGTTGTCTTCTTCAATTAACTCCTCATCAATATAAAGGATACAATTTGCTGAAATATCTTCGTCCGTACTGTTCATTATAGAAAAAGTTAGCTGAGCATTATCACCGGAAATAAAATACTCTTGATTATAGGTATTTATGGACAGGGGTAGCCATGTTTCAAACTCACCTCTGCTATAACCAAATCCTTCAGGCCCAGATGAAAGTACTCTGATGCTCCACAAATCAAGGTTATCGGGCATTTTGAAAGTAATATTGGCCCTACCATGTTGATCTGTAAACAGATCAGTACTCCAGATTGCGGTATCAGAGAAATCTTTTCTAACATCTGCTTTACTCTGTGAAGATGAACCTTCAGGGACTTTAGCCTCAGCAACCATAAAATAATCTTCTGTATAATCGATGATATTTGTTATTGAAGGGAACATACTGGGCAATTCATCTGTTAAAATACGCGAATCATAGGTTACAAAACCTCTGTTAAAAAGTGATTGAACAGAGGACTTCCATTCATCCCCTTCACCTTCAAACATTTTTCTAAGAGACTCTGATAATCCAGCAACAGTTAAAGCAGTTACTGCAGGATTACCATCATTATCAGTAACTTCTAATGAAAGTTCGACACTTTCCCCGGGTAATGCTCTATCCGGAAGATGTAAATCAATGTTATACGGAAAAGGATTCTTTTCAAGATTTACCTGTCTTTCAATTGTTTTTACAATCCCATCGGCAAAATAATGCAGTGTAAAATGAAAGGATCCAAATGAATACCCATAAGGTTTCTGAATAACAATGCTTTTTTTATTTTTTTCCAGTGAAAACTCTCTTGATATGAGTTTTCCTGAGAAATCAGCGACCAGCCACACATCTGACTTTACTCCTGATGCTAACTCAATTTCTACATTCCCGTCTTCTAATGCCTTTATTTCTTTTAAAACAATTCTGTTTCCAATGTTTTCTTCAATAAACAAACTTCGATTCAATGAATTTTCTTCTTCTATTATGTTCCCGTATTCATCTTTTGTAGTTATTTTATAGTTTAAATTTTTCTTCAACGGGTTTTCATTAATTGGAATGAAAATTTCATAATTGCCCTCAGAATTAGTTGAATATGTATCATTCCTCACAATGAATTTTAAATTTACTGTTTTTATTCCGTCTTCAGTATAGTTGGTTTGTTTTTCCATAAACCAAAGTTCAAAATTGAAATCCAAAGAAACTGGATTTTTCATAGAATCAAGGCTCTCAACTTCGATAATTACCCCATCTTCAACTTCTTTATAGTTACTATTCAAAATATACATACCTTGGATTACTTCGAATTCTACTGATCGTTGAAGTTCCATACCTGTGTCATCAGATACTGTCAAAATCATTTTATATGTTCCAGGAGAGAGTTCTTTTCCGTAACCAACAACTGTATTTCCATCGCTATTAATCCTTGTTGTGCCATTGTCTACATATCTACCATTTTTCTGGATCACATACGAGATATTTCCGCTTCTAACCGGTTCACCATAGTAGTAATCAGCTTTAACATTTACTGTAACAGTATCCCCCACTATGAATACTCTGTTTCCTATATCAACTTTTACATCAAATGTTGGCTTTTTATAATCAGATATTTTGAAATATTGGGTGTAACTAACATCATCC